>JBBSPP010000040.1:0-11667 GCA_038258625.1 Chitinophagales bacterium | reverse complement strand
TTCTTTTTGCAATTTTTCCCCGACCTTGTGCGGCACGGACACATATTTATTTTGGAGACACCACTATTCAGAGTGCGCAATAAAAAGGAAACAATTTATTGCTACAGTGAGCAAGAAAAAAGAGATGCTATAAAAAAACTTACGGGCAAACCAGAGATTACTCGCTTTAAAGGGTTGGGTGAAATATCGCCCGAAGAGTTTGCACTTTTTATAGCGGAGGATATGAAAAAAATACCGGTGATGATGTATGACGAAACCAAAATTCATCAATTGCTAGATTATTATATGGGCAAAAATTCGCGCGAGCGGCAGGAGTTTATTATTGATAATTTGCGGGTGGAAATTGATGAAGCGGTAGAAGATGTTGATGATGAAAAAATACTTTCTGAAGCTGAAGCAGAATAGTTTTTTTGCATGAAGAATTAAAGAAATAAAAACAACAGAGTAACCATTTTTACCCAAGAAAAAAAAACTGCATGATACACATTATAGTTGGCGATAATGCCGCCGAAAATTTGCGCGCCGCTTTTGATTTAGACGAAAACCTGCGCGGCGAAATTTTAATATTAAAAGATACCCTCGGCATTGGCCCAATAAATACGGACGATAAAGGCCACGACGGTGTGCGCACCACATTTTGGCGCACGATGCTGGGCGAAGATTTTGATGCCGTGATGGACGCGCATCATATAAAAAAAACAAAAGAAACCGCCGCAGAGCAAGAAGAACCCATCTGCCTTTGGATGGCACCCTGTGTGAGTGATGTGTGCGCCTATTTTCATTTGCTTACTTTTTTCAAAAACTCGCCAGGCATGTTTCATATTATCAATATTGATTCACTCCCTTTTTTGAATGAAAAAGGAGGTGTTTTTTACCCCAAAAACTTTAGCGAAGTATTGCCCAAAGAATTTATAAAAACCAAAAGATTATTAAAAGCAGTATCACCCGCCGACTACGAAACCGAGGGCGACACCTGGGAGCAACTACAAAATACCAATGCCATGGTGCGCGTACATAAAGGCGGAAAAGAAATTGTAACCGCTGACGAAACTTTTTATGATACCGCAATTTTTAATGCAGTAACCAAGGAGCCACAGCGCGGTAGTAAAATTATACGCCACGCCCTGCAACATATTGACCAAGCCGTGAGTGATTTGTTTTTGTACTCGCGGCTAAAACAAATGACTGAAAATGGTCAAATAACTTGTGTCGAAGAAGCGCCAAATGATGTGGCAAAAGCGAATTTTAGTAAAGCTGGGGGCGCAACTGAAGGTGAGGATGAGACTAGCGAGGAGGAGTTGTAAATGCAAAAGGCTTTATGGCTACACTCAACGACTTTTGGTCCTTCACGCTGAGCGAAGGTGAAGTATTTAGGATTTGCACCCACTCAATGCGTGTCCTCTGTTTAAGACTTAACTGATTTTATTAGCCATTATTTTGTCATTTTTAATCTAAACTAGCTCAAGATTTTATGGCTCCTGCTCTTATTTTGAGCAATCTATAGGGCATTTCGAGGCTTCTTCAAGTTATTTTGTATATGAAACAACTAAAGAAGTATAAAAAGTAGCACCAACAGTATAAATAATAACAACTAAAGTATAGAAACTAACACTTAAAGTATAAAAATAAACAACAGAAGTTTAAAAAGTATTTATAGAAGTATAGCGAATCTTTGTAATAGGTTAAATAATAAAAAATAAAGTACACCAAATAGCTAACTAAGGTTACGAGACCGCATTTTTTTGTTTTGAGGGTATCCTTGAATTGGAGCAGGCTATCTTAAGGCTAAACCTGAAATAATGTTAGGTATAAAAAAACCTCCAAAGGAGGTTTTTTTATTATTAGAGATGTCATGAAGTATGCCACACTGCACTAAATGCTATCCTTCTAACGCCGCTGCGCCACTCACAATCTCGGTTAGCTCGGTGGTGATGGCTGCTTGGCGTGCTCGGTTGTAGGTTAGTTTGAGGTCTTTCAAAAGTTCTTCAGCATTTTCGGTGGCTTTGTCCATGGCCGTCATACGCGCGCCGTGCTCTGAAGCATTTACATCAAGTACGGCTTTATAAATTTGCGTGTTCAATATTTTGGGCATTAGTTCGGTTATCAAAACTTCTTTTGAAGGTTCAAAAATAAAATCGCTTTTTACCGCCTCGCCTTTGTTTTCTATTTTGGCTATGGGTAGGTGCGTTTCACATTTAAACTCTTGCGTAGCGGCGTTTTTAAATTCGGCATACACAAGCTCTACTTTATCGTATTTTTTATCCATGAAAGCTTGGCGAATATATTCCGCAGCTTTTTTTACGTTATCAAAACTTAAGTCAGAAAATATATTCCAAAATTCATCTTCAATTTTAAAGCCTGCACGTTGGAAAGCTTCCATTCCTTTTTTGCCCAATGGGAAAACGGTAATGTTGCCCGCTGCTTCCTGCGCGGTGTATTTTTTTTCTATTTGCGCTTTAGCAGCTTTTATTATATTGGTATTAAAAGCACCACAAAGCCCGCGGTCGCTAGTCACAACAATAAACAAGATATTTTTTTCTTCACGCTCTTTGCTCAAATCGCCGCCCAAATCACCCTCCGAGCTGCTAATAATGCTGCTGAGCATTTCCTGCAATTTTTCAGCATAAGGGCGCATTTGCGTAATGGCATCCTGTGCGCGGCGCAGTTTTGCGGCACTTACCATTTTCATGGCTTTGGTAATTTGTTGGGTGGTTTGTACCGATTTAATGCGGATTCGTACTTCTTTTAATTGTCCTGACATGGCGGGTGCTTAATTTCGGGCGCAAATATAGATTTCTAAAGGGACAATAGCCAATTGAGAATTGATAATTTTCCACGCTTCACTTTTAACATCGTGTACAAACTATTTTGTAGCTAAATTCTCTACTTTCCCACCGGTCAAATTCCTAAAAATCTCCTCCATACTTTTTCCCGAATGCTGTTGACGCAAGTCGGCAATGTTGGCATTAGCTACTATTTTTCCTTTGTTTATGATAATTACACGGTCGCACATAGCTTCTACTTCCTGCATTATGTGGGTGCTAAGCAACACCGTTTTTTCTTGCCCTGCCTTTGTAATTAAATTTCGTATTTCTATTATCTGATTTGGATCTAGGCCCGATGTTGGCTCATCGAGTATTAAAACTTCTGGGTCGTGTAAAAGTGCTTGCGCCAAACCAACCCGCTGTTTATAACCTTTAGATAGTGAGCCAATTATTTTTTTACTTTCAGGTGTTAGCCCTGTAAGTTCTATAATTTCTTCAATACGGCCGGTGGCTTGTTTGCCTTTCATACCATGCACGCCAGCGCAAAATGATAGATACTCGCGCACATACATATCAAAATACATGGGATTGGTTTCGGGGAGGTAGCCAATTTTTTTCTGTGTGTTAATATTTTCGGCATCCACTTTTAGTTCGCAGACAATGGCCTCACCCTCTGTGGCGGGTAAGTAGCCGGTTATAATTTTCATAGTGGTGGATTTACCCGCACCATTGGGCCCAAGGAAACCAACAATTTCGCCTTTATTTACTTTGAAACTTATATTATCCACGGCGCGTTGCTCGCCATATATTTTTGTTAGGTTTTTTACTTCTATTGACATACGTGGCGCAAATATAAGTTCTCAGTTTTAGTCTAATTGATTTACGATTGACGAATAGTTGATTTACGAATGAAGCATATTTCAAATAATGCTGTTGGCCTTTATTTTAAAATTTATCAATCATAATTCATCAATCAAAATTCAAAAATACGCTATCTATATTTCCGCGTTTTTCTAAAATAAAAGCCGGAGGCTACGCCAAAAATAAATCCACCAATGTGCGCCCAATACGCCACGCCGCCGGTGTCAGCAGTTTTGGCTATGGAACCGTAACCCGCTAAAAATTGTTGCACACCCCAAAATCCTAAAAACAAAATAGCCGGAATCCAAAACCGAATCACGAAAAAAAACATGAGTCGAACTTTGTTTTTGGGAAACATAACTAAGTACGCACCCAGCACAGCCGAGATGCATCCGCTTGCGCCCACCATGGGTATGGCGCTGTATGGCGTAGCAATTACCTGGGCTATGAGTGCCGCCAACCCTCCCAAAAAATAAAACAAGAAAAAACGAACGTGACCAACAGTGGCTTCAATATTATCAGCAAAAACATACAGAAAAAGCATATTGCCAATGAGGTGCATCCAGCCGCCATGCAAAAACATGGACGTCCACGCCATTAGCCAATCTTGTCCATTAACCAGTTCATTGGGGATAGCTCCGTAGTGATTTACAAATGCATTGCCCATATTATGGCCGAGCGAAATTTGATATAAAAAAACGCCTACATTTATCAATAAAAAAAGCCAAGCTAAAATGGGTTTGTAGCCATCAATAACCTTGGAGTCGCCTATGGGATACAGCATGCCTACGAAAGTTTTAATTTGTTTAAATACTGATTCTAATTATTGTAGGCATTAATTATTTGACGTACATTTTTTGCTGAATATCACGCATGCTTGCCTCGCTGTAATAAATGTGTTCGAGCTTATGATTTTGATTATAGAGCATAATTTGCGGAATGCCGTTGTACTCGAAAACTTGATCAATTACCCCAGAATCATCGCCTGCCATTACTATTTCTTCGGTTTTGTCTAGCTTCATTTCACCTACAAATCGGGGTAATTCGCCCTGCAATGGCTTGCCCGCAAGGAAGATAATGTTGGCATTTTTTAGCATCCCCAAATTGGTTGTTATTGCTGTAATTATATCCTTACAATGCCCGCAACCAGGATTGAAAAGTATAAAAAGTATTGGCTCGCCGGGTATCAAATCTTTGTTGGTTATTATTTTATTGTCCCACGTGCGGATGGCCATTTCGGGGAATGCGTCGCCCTTTTTATTTTTCTCGGCTTTAAATGTATCAATTACTGCAACGGCAGTATCTGTTGTAATTGGTTTGGGTGTGCGATGAATTCGAGCTTTGTGTTGTGCGCTACAGCTTAGGTTCGCGAGTGCAATTAGTGGCAACATGAGTAGTAGAAATTTATAATTTTGCATATCTATTTTGTAAAAGTAAGTCAGCTAAAATAATTTGAACGTAGGCATTTACTATTGGTACGGCTCGGGGCACGGCGCATACGTCATGCCGGCCCTCAATAGTTATAGTTACCGTTTCGCCGTTTTCACTTAATGTTTGTTGTGTTTTTTTTATACTAGAAATAGGTTTGAAATATATCGAAAAAATAATGCGCTCACCTGTACTAATGCCGCCGAGGATGCCGCCATGATGATTTGTTTTGGTAGAAACACCTTCGTCCTTCATTTCAAATTCATCATTGTGCTCGCTGCCTTTCATGGCGGCGGCATGGATACCTTCGCCAAATTCTACGGCTTTTACGGTATTGATGCTCATGAGTGCCTGTGCGAGTTGGGCTTGTAATTTTCCAAAAATAGGCTCACCAATTCCTGCGGGTAATTTTTCTATAATAGTTGTAATTTTTCCGCCAAGAGTATTTCCTTCTGTTGCTATTTTTTCTATTTCAGCATCCACTTTTTTTTCAAAATCAGCACTCACTAAATTTTTATTAGAGTCTGCTAAAAACGTTTTTTCCTCTTTTGATAAACCATTTTCAGCAAGGGATGAAACGTTGTAAATAACTTTACCGATTTGGGTTACAAAAGATGTAGTTTCGGTTTTTGATAAAACTAAAATTAATCGATTTGCAATTTCGCCTGCCGCAACAATTGGAGCGGTAATTCTTATAGAGCTCCTACCACCACCACGATAGTCGCGCAGGCCATATTTTTTTTGATAGGTAAAATCTGCATGACCTGGCCTGAAAACATCTTTCAAATTATCATAATCTCCAGATCGTGCGTCTTTATTTTTTATTAAAATACAAATTGGTGATCCAATCGTTTTTTGCTCAAAAATGCCTGAAATAATTTCGACTGCATCTTCTTCTTTGCGTGCAGAGCTAAAATTGTGTTGCCCAGTTTTGCGTCTATCAACGGCACTTTGAACAGCTTCCATATCAATTTCCAAACCTGCCGGGCAACCATCGATTACCACGCCCACCGCCGCCCCATGGCTCTCGCCAAAACTATGGACCTTAAAAATATTTCCGAGCGTATTCAATTTATAATAACTAAAGTGTCAGATAAAGATAGTTTGCATTCAACACAACGGGCACAAAGTAAGCACAATGGACTCAAAGAACTTTGCAATCTTTGTGAAAATCTTGATGCTTTTTGGGGTGAATTAAAAAACAATTTTGCCAGCCTGGAATCAACTCTTATAGCTAGCACGTACTTTTATAATCTAACTATGAGAACACTTATTACCAACATAAAAAAACTAGTACAAGTAGAAACGGAAGGCGCGCGTAAAGATAAAGTATATGGCCACGACATGGACAAACTGCCCGGCATCGACAACGCTTTTTTAATAATTGATAACAGTCTCATTCATTCATTTGGGGAAATGAAAAATTTGCCGAACGAAAACTTTGACGAAACGATTGATGCCACAGGTAAAATGGTATTGCCAACATATATTGATAGTCATACACATTTGGTTCACGCTGCTAGCCGAGAGGACGAATTTGTGATGCGCATAAAAGGCATGAGCTATGCCGAGGTGGCGGCGGCGGGCGGCGGTATTTTAAACTCGGCAAAAAAAATGCAGGCTATAACCGAAGATGAACTTTTTGATATTAGCGTACCAAAACTTGAAGAAGCTATCAAAAATGGAACAGGCGCGATTGAAATAAAAAGTGGCTATGGACTGAACACCGAGGCAGAATTAAAAATGCTGCGCGTGATTCGGCGATTAAAGGAACTAAAAAAAATACCTATAAAAGCAAGTTTTTTGGCAGCTCATGCCTATCCGTTGGCGTACCGCGAAAATCATCAAGGTTATCTTGATTTAATTATAAACGACATGCTGCCACGGGTGGCGGGCGAAGGATTGGCAGATTATATTGATGCGTTTTGTGAGCAAGGATTTTTCTCCGTAGAAGAGACTGCACAAGTTTTAGAAGCTGGTGCAAAATATGGTTTAGTGCCAAAAATACATGCCAACCAATTGCACAATAGTGGCGGCATACAAGTAGGTGTAAAACACAATGCTATCAGTGTAGATCATCTAGAATCTTTGGGTGAAGAAGAAATAAATTGCCTGCAAAACTCCAATACGCTGCCCGTTTTATTACCCGGAGCCGCATTTTTTTTAGCCATGAATTATCAACCAGCGCGCGCGCTGATTGATGCTAATTTACCTGTGGTGATTGCCTCGGATTACAATCCGGGTTCTTGCCCTAGCAGCAATATGAATTTTATGCTGAGCCTGGCTTGTACACAATTAAAAATGACCCCAAACGAAGCTATAAATTCTGTAACAATAAATGGTGCGGCGTCGCTTGGTATGCAGCAAGAGCTTGGCAGTATTTGTGTAGGCAAAAAAGCGAGTTTGATAATTACGAAACCGATTCCTTCTTTGGAGTATTTGCCATATAATTATGCGCATGACAATATTGAAAAAGTAATGTTGGGTTAATTGCCGCCACACTAATTTTTGCAATTGTTTATCTTTTTGTAAAAAAAGCAACAACCAAATTGTGTTGAGGGTGCTACTCTAATTATACACTAACTTTGAAAACGTGCGAACGCTACTATTTTTTTTGCTTTTTCCGCTCACAGTTTTTTCTCAAACAGATACTGTTACCCTTTCTTTCTCTCCAACGGTTGATACGTTTAGTACTGAGCAACAAGTTTTTATAAAGAATAATATTGACGGAAAAAGAATAGAAGGTATTACTGTAAAAGGCTACGTGGGCAGTGCTACATCAATCTCTACCAATCGAATTTTGGTAGATCAGCGATTATTTTCTCTCGAAGAATTTTTAGCAACACAAGCTATTCCTGCCAATAAAATTTTGACTGAACGCATTGTTACCACCAATGAAAATTTGTACGATAAAATAATTATAATCGTACAAACAGGGGCACCAAAAACTGGCCGCGTGTTTTTTAAAACTGATGTGGCAGAGATTTCTGATTTTGAAGCTGAAACTAAAAATAAAGAATCAAACATTGAAAAAAACAGAACGAATAAACCCATAGAAATTGGAGCGGAAAGAGAAAATAATGAAGACGTTGCATTAGAAAAAGTGCCGGTAAAAGACTATGGCGATTTTAATATTGACGATTTTAAGCCAGGAAATAAAGTGCTAATTCCCGAGCTCTATTTTATAGCTACTCGGCACAAGTTGCGACCCGTTTCGTACCGCTCATTGGAGTATTTGGTCATGATACTAAATGATAAACCCACGATGGTTATTGAGCTACAAGGGCATATTTGTTGCAAAAAAAATGGTAAAGACGGGATGGATTTTGACACCGAAAAAGCAAACCTCTCTGAGGCGCGGGCACAAGCCATTTATTATTACTTACTAGAAAAAGGAATCTCACCTCGCAGGCTTCGCTATCGCGGATTTGGGAGTAAGTACAAACGTGTGGAGGATGATGGCGATGCCATAAAAGGATTAGTAAACCGCAGGGTAGAGGTATTTGTAATTTCGGAATAGGAGACAATTTTTTTTGAAGCTATCTTTTATTCAAAAATTTTCAACTCTACCCGCCTATTTTTATCACGACCTATTTTAGTATCATTGCTGCGACGTGGTTCGGTTGCGCCTTTGCCCATGCAATCAATATTTACTTGTTTTATTCCTTTTTGCAAAAGATAATCGCGCACCGCCACGGCACGATTTAGCGACAGCGATTCGTTACTCCCCTCGCTGCCACTATTATCGGTATGCCCAATTATTTCTAGGCGTTGCCAGTTTTTTTCGTTTAGTTCATTGGCTAGTTGGTTTAGGTAGGGGTATGTTTTTTTCTGGATGGTAGCACTGCGCAGATCGAAGAGAATTTCTTCGAGGACCATTGTATTTTGTTTTAATATTTTATGGTTGGCACTCGTGCTCGTCATAAAAGTTAACGCAGATGATGTGCCCAAGCTTTCAATAATTTTAATTTCCTGTTGGGCAATTTTTAAATATTGTTTTATCTCCATGGCGGTAAGTTCAGCTCGTACGGTGCTGCCTGGTAGGCCTTTTATATAAACCAAATCATAACCTGGCAAGCTGCCGTTATTATCAAGCGAAACTACTTTGACAAATTTTACACTCTTAGTATAATTTATACTGGCCAAATCTAACGAGCTAGCCCTGCCATCAAATGTTATGCCCAAGCTATCAAACCTTACTCCGTCATGGCTTACGTACACTAGCGCTTTATCGTCTGCGCCGCCGTGTTCTTTTATAAATAAATCGGGCTGGTCGGGATAATCCACAATTTGATTATCTGTAAACATAATTACAACTTCTGTCCCCTTGGGCATCGTAAGGCAAGCATCCTCCACTGCGCCTAATACACATGTTGGTTTTACTGGCACAACTTGAATATCAGTATCCCCGTCATCTAATTTTTTTGTTTGAATAGTAAAGTCCCAACCATGAAAATATGGATACTTACTTTCTGGGCTAAGAATAGCACTGACCAAAGAATCTGCATAGGCAAAATCTCGTTCTACCTTTTTTATATTCACGGTAATGTCCCAATGTGCCACATAATCTTCGATGGTTGGCAAGCCCGCCCACTCGCGGTATTCATGCAGTTGGCCTTCGTTTTCTAACGGAAAAAGTTCGTATGCTTTTTTCTTTTTATTGTACTGTACTTGTGTGCCGTATCGTTGTGGTAAATTCTGAGCCACTTTTATTCTGTCAAACATCATGGCGAAAGCTGAGCAACTTCCTTCGCCTTCGGTGCAATATTTTTTTATAATCGGAATGTATTTTTTCATTTTATCCAAATCTGAATGTTGGATAATTAGGAACGCACTGTTAGTTGCTTCCAAACCTACATCCGAACGTTTAGGCCATCCTTTTTCTGTAAGCAGTTCTTCAAGTTCGCGTTGATTTTGTTGGTTGAGTTTTTCTTTTTTTCTCCAAATATCTTTTACTTGTTTTGCTTCGTGTCCATATTTTTTTTCGGCAAAATCAATTTCACTGTAATAGGCTTGGTCTGCGGCGCAGAGTTTGTATAATTTTTTCGCAAACTCAACATTTTTTATATTTTTTATTCTTAGTTTATTCAAACGAAAAATGCGGGCTTCTACAGAATCCCACTCCGGTGTGGCATGCAAAAAATAAAAATCGGGGTCGGAGAGTGGACGTAAACCAACAGTAAATGAAAGCGATTGCTCTAAATATTTTATGCTTGAATCTTTGTTTTCCTTTAATCCATATATGCAGGCATAATTATAATTATTCAAATCATTTTTAGGATTAATGTTATAAATCATTTGGTGAATACTTAAGGCGCTATCTAATTCGCCTTTTTCTCGTAGCTCCATGGCGATATTCATCTTCGCCATTTCCTTCAAGTAATTTTCTCTATTTCGCGTTTGCGCCACACTTATCTGGCTAAAAAAAATTAGTACGGTAATTATATATTGAATTTTCATAACGGTCATAAATGTACAAAAAAATTAAAACTATAAAATCACTATTCCTCCGTTTACTTATAAATACAAGATGTCATTCTTTTAAAAATGGCGATTGTAATTTACCCAAAAAAAATACTTACGACTTACGACCTACGACTTACGACTAAATAATTATCATTGCCATCAGCTTTGCAAAACATTCTCCTCATAACGCCGCCGTTCACACAGCTTAATACGCCTTACCCGGCCACGGCTTATCTCAAAGGTTTTTTGAATACAAAAAATATTGAGAGTAGTCAAATGGATTTGGGTATCGAGGTTATTTTAAACCTTTTTACAAATAGGCAATTAGAAAAAGTATTTGATAAAGCTGTTGAGAGAGGCGATATAAAATCGGAAAACGCACAACGAATTTTGGCATTGAGAGAAAATTATTTGCAAACAATTGAAGCGGTTATACTTTTTCTGCAAGGCAAAAATGCTACGCTGGCGCGGCAAGTTTGTACTGATAATTTTTTGCCGCAAGCGTCGCGTTTTAGCCAGCTCGAAGAATTGGATTGGGCATTTGGCAATATGGGTATGCAGGATAAAGCCAAACATATTTGCACGCTTTACCTTGAAGACCTCGCTGATTTTATGGTGGAATGTGTGGACGATCATTTTGGTTTTTCGCGCTACGCCGAGCGATTGGGTCGCAGTGCGAATTCGTTTGATGAATTGTACGCGCATTTGAAACAACCGCTTAGCTTTATAGATAATATTACGGTTAATATTTTACAGAAAAAAGTAGAAGAGCAAAACCCAAAACTCGTTTGTTTCTCTGTGCCATTTCCTGGGAATTTATTGAGTGCATTTCGCTGTGCGCAGTTTCTGAAAAAGCATTTCCCCAATATGAAAATTGCCATGGGAGGCGGTTTTGCCAATACCGAATTACGCTCGCTAAAAGATAAACGAGTGTTTGAGTTTTTTGATTTTATAACGTTGGACGATGGCGAATTGCCGATAGAACTTTTGTGGCAACATGTAAAAAATCGGGTAGAAAAACCTTTTTTGAAACGAACGTTTTTACTAGAGAATGGGGAAGTAATTTATAATAATTTTTCACTACAAAAAGATTATGCGCAGTCTGAACTTGGTACGCCCGATTATTCAGATTTGCTGTTGGACGATT
>JBBSPP010000039.1:0-11680 GCA_038258625.1 Chitinophagales bacterium | reverse complement strand
ATGTACAAACCGTAATAGACCGCCGCGAAGCCGAACTAGAAAACCTAGAATTTTATACAGGCCAAGATGCCTACAATCACAAAAACTACATCAGCGATTGGACCCAAAAACTAGAACGCCCCAATTATAAAAAAGGCAGTACAAACTGGCTAGGCGATAATACGGCGGGCGTACTTCTTTTTCTTTTATTAAATTTAAGTGTAGTAGTTTCTATTATAAAATTCAGGAAAAGCAAGGCGTAAAATCTGAAGTCACACACATAAAAAAGCAAGCCGAGAAATTTCTTTCTTGGCTTGCTTTTTTTATAGTAGTAGGTTATATTCAGTTATTTCATGGCGGTTGGATTTGTTTTTTTATTTTGCTTCACCCCTACATTTTTGTCTTTTTTAATTACTGCGCTCGGCACTTTTTTGTTTACAATGGTATCTTTTTTCTTTTCGCCAAAAGCGTCAACAGGGTCTTGCGGTTTAAAGTTTTTTGGATTGCTATTTGTTATTGTGCTCATGATGTTTTCGTTTTACGGTTAAGGCTAAGGTACACAATAAGTCGCACGCGCTTTCGCAGCATTGCACAAGAAAGTTACACAATTATAATAAGTAGAAAAAGAGCAAGTTTTTTTACAACCCGCTGATGCAAATACCCACCGAGTACGGCACAATATCCTCCGGGCCGCTGCCCGTGCGGAAAATATTATTAAGCCCATACTGCCCATACACCGAAAAATTGCCGTAGCCCAAGCGTAAGGTGGCCTGCGCGCGATACGTTTCTACAAAGCGGCGCGTGCTTACTTTCTCGCGGATTGGCTTATCGTTGAATTCGCGTACACTTTTTGTGTGCAGGTTAATGAGCGCACCTACTTTCATACCCACAGCGGCTTTGAAGCCCTTATTGCGGTTCTCTTTATTACTAAAAAAACGCAGCTCCAACGGTGCCTCTACGTAGTTCATGCTTAGTTTGAACCGTTTGTATTGATCGCCATCGGGCAGGAACTGCATCTGCGTAATGGTATCATTTAAAATTACTTGCTGATCTTTAAAAAAAAGATTGCTACTAGCCACGCCCACGCCCGCCGCAAAGCTAAAGTTGGACGTTTTGATAGGAAAATCATAGCATAAATACATATTGAGGCTCCGGCTAAGGCCTTTGATATTGATGCTATCGGGCGCACCCGCCCAGCCATCATAGCCTACCTGAAACAAAAAATAATCGCGCGAGGGTTTGCTATAGGCGGCATCAGTCTCGGTTTGGGCTGTGGCGGCCAGGTTAGTAAAACACAATAGGGTAAACAACGCTTTTTGGAGCATAATAATTTTTTTATAAAGTGCGGCAAATATAGGCGTTCGGTATTGTAAAAGCTTGTTATAGCTTTTGTAAAAAAGCCTGCCAATTACCAAAAGTGCTTGGCGCCTGTACATCCAATGGCGGCAGCTCGGCATTTGACATTTTTATAGGGCAAAAATCCCTCGCGCATCGTCTTGCGGCCTTCGCGCACTGCGGTATGGCCTCCGCGCGTTGCCCTGTGCGCTTCGCGCCATTTGGTATGGCCTTCGCGCGTTCTCGTGAAGCCTTCGCGCTATGTGGTATGTCTATCGCGCGCTACGGTGTTACCTTCGCGCGTATGCCAAAAGGCTTCGCGCGCATCCCAAAGGCATTTTCTTGTTTTGGTAAAGCCTTCGCGCGACTCCCGAAGGTCATTTCTTCAAAGGAGAAGGCATTTTATTTCTCGCGAGTGGCACACCAAATAGTGCGAATAGCACACCAAATGGCGCGAGCGGCACACCAAGTAGCGCGAATGGCATACCAAATAGCGCGAATGGCATACCGAATAGCGCGAATGGCATACCGAATAGCGCGAGTAGCACACCAAATGTCGCGAACAGCATACCAAATACCGCGAGTATAACAAACCGTCTTTTTTATTAACAAGAGCAATTATTTTTATGTAAAAAATGATGGGGATAGCGCACCACCGCTTTTCCTAAAAAAGGCCTGCATAACGCAATTGCAATTGGTTCGTCATTCGCCTTCCATTGGTAATGCTCCAAATCAGTTTGATTGCAGGCTTTTACTTATTTTATTTACTACGCGCCATTCGCTAATCACTTTTCACTAAAAAATAGCCGTTCATCAATAATCAGTTATATTAAAAAACGGTACAACGTACATTTGATGCGCGTGAAAAAAAACACCAAATATTGGCTCATACAAATAGTGGGGTGGAGTTTGTTTACCATGCTCAACCTATACATTGGCTTTGAAAATGAGACCCTCACCGCCCACACGGTCATCCTCAATATGCTTATTAGCATAGGCGGGCTGGGCATTACGCACTTTTTTAGAAAATTCATACTTACCCAACATTGGTTTGGGCTCGAAACTACCACCCTCATTGTGCGCGTACTGCTTACCAACATTGGGCTGGCATTTCTTTTTTGTTCTTGGCAGTTTTTATTGCTCAATATTTTTATGCCCTATGTAGATAGTGTGCATGGTATATCTGCGCTGCTGCGGCCCTTTATGGCAGCCTACCTTATTTTGCTAGGCTGGTCGCTCATTTATTTTAGCTGGTCTTATGTCGAAAAAAATAGATCAATAGTTATAGATGGCCTCCGCATCAAAAACGAACTGCAGGAGTTTGAGCTAAAAAGTATGCGAAGCAATTTGCAGCCACATTTTATTTTTAACTCATTAAATAGCGTGCGCGCATTGGTAAACGAAGACCCAAAAGCCGCCCGCGAGGCCATTACCAAGCTTTCTACTATTTTGCGCACCTCTATCAGCACCAAAGAAAATAGCATTCCGCTAGATGATGAACTGAAACTGATAGAAAGTTATCTTCATCTGGAAAAAATACGGTTTGAAGAGCGGCTACAGTACGAATTCCGGATAGCGGCCAAAACCCGAGCCAGCCTCGTGCCGCCCATGCTGCTACAAAATATGGTGGAGAACGCCGTAAAACACGGCATCAGCCTCCGCGAGCAAGGCGGTACTATTTGGATAAGTAGCGATATTGAGCCAAAATACATTCGCATCAGTATCAAAAACGAAGGCGCTATAAACGAAGAAAATAAACTAAAAGGCACAGGTTTTGGCATGAGTTCATCACAAAAAAGGCTCAATTACCTTTACCCCGACGCGCCGCCTATAATAATGAAAGAAGAAAACGGCCACGTGGTGGTTGAAATTTGCATCCCCAATAATATAAAACCCTATGAAAATTAGAACCATCCTGGTAGAAGACGAGCGCCTAGCTCGCAACGAAATGCGCGAACTGCTCACGGCATTCCCGCAGATAGACATTATTGACGAGGCCACCAATGTAACGGAGGGCATCGAAAAAATAAACGAGCAAAAGCCCGACCTTATTTTCCTGGACATTAATATGCCCGCCAACAAAACAGGTTTCGACCTACTCGAAGTGCTGGAGCATACGCCCAAAGTAATATTCACCACCGCGCATGACGAGTATGCCATAAAAGCATTTGAGGTAAACGCGCTAGATTATTTATTGAAACCAATAGAGGAAGAGCGGCTACAAGAGGCCATCGAAAAGCTGGAAAAAATACTCCTCACCGAAAAAAGCAACGAGCCCGACTATAAAAAGCTAGGCGCGCAGGACAAGGTTTTTGTAAAAGATGGCGAGCGGTGCTGGTTTGTAAAGCTCAGCGACGTCCGCTTTTTTGAAAACGCGGGCAACTATAGCAAAGTAGTTTTTGATAAATACAGACCACTCATTCTAAAATCGCTCAACGCCTTGGAGGAACGCTTGGACGATGCCATATTTTTCCGCGCCAACCGTCGCCAAATTATTAATTTAGAATTTATAAAAAGCATTCACCCTCACTTCAACGGCGGGCTAAAAGTCATCCTCAGCTGCGGCGAAGAAGTAGAAATTTCGCGCCGGCAGGCCAGTAAGTTTAAGGAGAAAATGGCGTTGTAAAAAAAGGTTATGGCGCGCCGAAGGCGCGCCATAACCTTTTTAAAATTATTTAAACGTTACTAAAACCGAAACCCCATCGTTGCCGCAATCTGTACATTATTAGTAGCAATCACCGCAGTAGGTATATCATTGGTTCGCGCCAACGTATGCGTTTGGTCAGGATCCTGCAGGAACATGTACTGTGCACCAAGGTCTATGTAAAAACCTTTGCTACGATAGCCAACACCGAGGCTTGCGCTTTGTGCCGCCCCATCATTAAAATCTTGATACGGATTGCCATAAAAACCGTAACCGGCTCGGAGGGCAATTTCATCTAAGCGAATTTCGCCACCTATTCGAACGTTGGCCGCGTTTTGATAAGTTTGTTTTATGGCACTGTTTACACGCTGCTCCGCAGCTTCAAATCCGTTGCCATAGCGATATTGCATGCCAGTATAATTAATCCATTCTACATCTGCACTCAAAAAGCCTTGTTTACCAAAAAGCGCCGTAGCACTAGCCATGGCTTTCATAGGCGAGTTGTAGCGATAGTCAAAAAGACGCGAACTTTCGGGTTGGTAGCGGCTTACGCCACGGTAGTTTTCGGTGTTGGCTTCTATTTGAATACTGCTCACGTCAGACAATGAATACCACGTGGGCGTGTGCAATGCTGCTCCAAAACGGAACGATTCGTTGGGTTTGAAAATGGCGCCGAATTTTAAATTCACCCCCGAACCAGCTGTTGCCAATTTTTGAACTAAATCTATGTAATCAAAATCATTATCAGGATCCCCCGAAATGTCATTTTCCAACAAAACTTCCGTCTCGTTAAAATTAATGATTGGGATACCTATGGTTACGCCTATCAAAACCTTTTCTTGATAATTGGCCCCGTAGCTAAATGCTAGTTCGTTATTCGCGCCGTTTCGTTGAATTGTTTTGCTCCGCTCCAGTCCAGTGCTGAAGGGTACAAAACTCTTAGCACGTAGGCTATCATTATTATCGGGGTCTATTATAAAAACTTGGTAGGCGCCATAAGCAGCATCGCTTATGGTTTCGTTGGCATTATCGCTAAGGTCTCCGTTGGCTTTTAGTCCACCGGCAGCATTTATTTCTTCGGAAAAGTTTTCGACGAACGAGCTTTTTGTATCATTACCTCGGTAAGTATAATTGGTATGAAAATTTGCCAGGCGGTTAAATCCTATAGCAAAGTTGGATGTTTTCCAGTTGCTGTTCGTGTAGTTTTTGCCACTTTTAGCTTTTGCAAAAACAATACTTGCTTGATTAAAATTAAAGCGAGAATTGCTCTCCGATAGGCTACTGCCCTGATATTCACCATCAGCATTTGTGGCCAGCACGTTGGGGGTAAAACTGAATTCTGATTTGCGGTAAAGGCCCAGCCCCGCCGGATTGTTACCCACCGCGCCATAGTCTGCACCCAAGCTGCCCGTTGCTCCGCTAAGGGAGAGGTTTCGGGCTGTACCATATTGATATGTCCTGCCTAGCAGGAGTGCATCATGCTCATCCTGCGCTTGTGCAAAATATCCGAAGCATAGCGAGGCTAGGATAAGAGTAGTTTTTTTATACATTGCTTATGTTTTTATTATTTAAAAGAAAATTTGTTGGGTGAAAATCAAAAGCACCCATTTGAGTGCTTTTGACAATAATTATTATCTGCGACCACCGCCACGGCTACCTCCACCACTTGATCTTGACGGCGAGCTACTACGCGAAGGCGCAGACATTGAGCGGCTAGGGCTACTACTACGGCTTGGTGCAGAAAAAGATCGACTTGGTTGACTCCGGCTTGGCGTTGATTGTGGACGACTTTGACGGCTAGGCGCGGCACTTGGCTGCGAAGAACGGTTAGGCGCGGAGTATGAGCGGCTACGATTGCTGCGGCTAGGCGCTGCATTGGAACCATCATTACCATTGGAACCTGAAAACCGACCTCTTGGACTAGCACTACGGCTAGGCGCACTACTTGGGGTAGAGTTTCTATAACCATTATTGCTAGGCGCACTGCGCGTGGGAGCATCGTTGCGGTTATTGTTTGGTGTAATGATTCTATCATTACTTCGATCGTTGTACCGATTATTACTTGGTGGCGCAGTACGATTATTATTCTGAGGCGTTACATTTCTATCATTATACCGAGTGTTTGGCGTGTTTGTGCGGCCATTGTTTTCGGGTGTAATGGTTCGTACATTATTATTTCTATCATTGTTACGAATGGTTGGCTCTGCAGTACGACCACTGTTATCTCGGCTATTGGGAGTTGTAGAACGCACGGCATCATTATTTCTTCCACCAGTATTACTTGGTGATATTGTACGAACATCTGAACCATTGGTGCGAATATTACTATTACGAGTGGGTGTGCTCGAAATAGTATTTGCCCTACCAGCTATCCCAATATTACTTGCATTAGAACCCACACGGGCATCGGTAGCCTGTGAGCCGCGCCCGCTCATACTGCGGTTTACACCATAGCTTTCTGATAATCTTTGTCCGCGGCCACCGTCGGTATCACGACCGGTACGATTTTGATTAGAGCGTGTATTCCAAGAGCCTCGTGGCCCGTAGTTTGTATTGAATGAATTACTACCAGCATAGTACCCTTGATTGAAGCCGTTATTAAAACCATTATAATATCCGCCGCCGCCAAAATTGTTCCAACCACCTCCGTAGCCATAGCCACCGTAGCCTCCCCAACCCTGGTTAAAGCCACAGTAGCCATTACCCCAGCCACCACCATAGCCATAAACGGGTGCACCCCAGCCATATCCACCGCCATTCCAGCACCAGTTATTCCAGCCCCAACCTATGCTAAAGCCACGATTGTAACCAAAACCACCATAAGGATTTCCCCATCCGCCGAAAGCTGCTGGTTGTCCCCAACCACCGCCCCACCAGAATGGATCCCAGTAGTAACTATTAAAATATCCAAAACTCACCGCAGGGCTATGAAAACGGCGAATGCGAGAAGAGTAATAATAATCGTCATCGTCATAATCAATACCGCCGTCATTATAATCATCATTCTGATTATTATAATTCCGTTGCTGCGTTTGATTGTCTTGATTGTCATTATATTGTTGTGTACGCTCGGCAGGCTCATTGCCCGACGGCGTATAATACACATCATCATCCTGTGCGAGGATGGTAATGGGTGCCAAAAACAAAATGGCTGCTAAAATGGTAAGTATTCTTTTCATGTTCAAAAATTTTTTCGTGTGAGTGTGGACTAAATTACAACTATTCATATTCCTTATGGGCAAACTATTGTTAAAAGACAATTCGTTATTTGCAATATGTTCATTTATATTTTTCATGTGCTGGTGCAATTTTAGCTTTCACCGTTTAGAGACGTATTAGTGTTCTAAAAGTTTAATTTATAGTTTAAAAAAGTTTTATTTTGATGGCTAACAATTTTTGGAATTAAAATATGTCAAAAGGAATCACATCCCGTGCTGATAATTATAGCGAATGGTACAATGATATTGTAATAAAAGCTGGCCTCGCCGACCATAGTGATGTGCGCGGCTGTATGATTATAAAGCCCTACGGTTACGCAATATGGGAAAACATGCGCGATGCGCTCGACAAAATGTTCAAGGATACAGGCCATCAAAACGCCTACTTTCCCATCTTTGTACCCAAAAGCCTGTTTGAAGCCGAAGAAAAAAACGCCGAAGGTTTTGCCAAAGAATGCGCCGTAGTAACGCATTATCGCCTTAAAAATGATCCAAACAACCCCGGTAAATTAATTGTGGATCCTAATGCCAAGCTAGAAGAAGAACTTGTGGTACGACCCACATCTGAAGCCATTATTTGGCACACCTATAAAAAATGGATACAAAGCTACCGAGACTTACCCATCCTGATAAACCAATGGGCGAACGTGGTACGGTGGGAAATGCGCACCCGTTTGTTTTTGCGCACAGCCGAATTTTTGTGGCAAGAAGGCCATACCGCCCATGCCACCAAAGCAGAAGCCATTGAAGAAACTGAAAAAATGAATAACGTCTATGCCACCTTTGCCGAGGAGTGGATGGCAATGCCAGTGATACAAGGCCTAAAATCAGAAAGCGAGCGATTTGCCGGTGCCGAAGATACCTATTGTATAGAAGCACTAATGCAGGATGGCAAAGCCTTACAAGCAGGAACATCACATTTCTTGGGGCAAAATTTTGCCAAAGCATTTGATGTAAAATACATGAATAGCGAAAATAAAGATGAATATGTATGGGCCACAAGCTGGGGCGTAAGTACGCGCTTAATTGGCGCGCTCATTATGGCGCATAGTGATGATAAGGGATTGGTACTGCCTCCAAAACTAGCACCGTATCCTGTAGTCATTGTACCGATTACTAAAACTGACGAAGGCAAAGCAACCGTACTAGCTTTAGCAAAAGAGATACAAGCTACACTAAAAGAAAAGGGCATCAACGTAAAAATAGATGACGCAGATAATGTGCGCCCGGGCTTCAAATTTGCAGAGTACGAACTGAAAGGAGTGCCCATACGCGTAACCATTGGCGAGCGCGACTTAGCAAATAACCTTGTAGAAATAGCCCGCCGAGATACCGACCATAAAGAAACAAAAGAAGTAGCTGGCGTGAGTGAATACATTTTGTCGTTGCTAGATGATATTCAACAAAATATTTTTACCCGAGCCAAAACGTTTAGAGATAATAATATACGCGAAGCAAACAGCTGGGAAGAATTTACAAGCCTGCTGGAAAACGAAGGTGGATTTATAAGCGCCCACTGGGACGGTACAGCCGAAAGCGAAGACGAAATAAAAACCAAAACTAAGGCCACCATTCGCTGCATTCCGTTGAACAATACGCTGGAGGATGGCGTATGCATCCTCAGCGGAAAACCTAGCAAGCAACGGGTGCTTTTTGCAAAAGCTTATTAAGAATAAGCTGTATGTTTTTATCCATCACCGAATATTTGCTTAATTGCCCATTCAAAAAACATTTGGGGATAGAGTGTTTTGGCTGTGGGTTTCAGCGGAGTGTGGTGTTGCTTACAGAAGGTAAATTTTTGGAGAGTATAAAAATGTACCCCGCCACGCTGCCTATGTTTTGCCTTTGGGCATTTGTGGCGGCGCATTTGTATTTTAAATTTGAGCATGGCGCGCGGGTTATTCAATTTGCTTTTATTTTTTGCACCCTCATTATTATTACGCATTTTATTTATAAACTAATTTATGGAACAACCTAAAGATCTACTCACCCCCGAATCGTTTTACACGCACGGCCAGCAGCCTTTGCCTAATGCTACATCGAGCATGGTGCTGGGCATACTTTCGTTGGTATTTTGTATTTTTTATGGGGTGCTAGCGGTGGTGCTGGGTGGCATTGGTTTTTACCTGGCACAGCAAGATAGAAAACTACTAGCCATTAACCCCGAACTTTATACCGCACAAAGCATCGGTAATCACCGGGCGGGCAGGGTATGCTCGCTGATAGGGCTTATTATGGGTGGGTTGTTTATCATTATAGCCGTGCTGGCTTTTACCATTTTTATGGGCGGGTGGTTGGTGTAGTTGTTGCTGGCAATTTTCTATTTTTTATAAAAAAATGACATTCGCCATACTAAAAATAAAATTGTCATTACATTAGCAACATAATTTTTTAAACTATGGAAAATGAAATGAACACGCAAGGCATGCAAATGCCGTTGCCCAATGCCACCACCGTATTAGTACTCGGTATAATATCCATTGTAGGGTGCTGTTTTTATGGCATCGGTATTGTGCTGGCCATTATAGCTTTGGTGCTAGCCGCCAAAGACACTAAGTTGTACAACGCCAACCCAATGGGCTATGCGCCCAAAAGTTTTAGCAATTTAAAAGCCGGGCGCGTGTGTGCCATTATTGGCTTGGTGCTATCGGCACTTACTATCCTATCCATGGTTGCTGTAATAGGCATGGTAGGCTGGGATGCTATGATGAGCGGTGATGCTGATCGCATACGCGAAGCAATGGAAAATATGCAATAAACCCAAAAAAAATTAGTAACGGAATGGCGTAGCGAATTGCTGCGCTTTACTTTTATGTGCGGCTTTTACCATCTGTCCGTTTAAAATTATAATATTAAAAACAGAAACACTAATTTCGGCAAAAATTAAAACCCCAAAAAGCTATGACAAAAAGACCCACACAGTATAAAGACGAAGCACTAGAAATTTTA
The DNA here is from genome assembly GCA_038258625.1 of Chitinophagales bacterium. GTDB lineage: Bacteria > Bacteroidota > Bacteroidia > Chitinophagales > Chitinophagaceae > JAGNRR01. Next base: position 1,555 of record JBBSPP010000039.1, on the reverse strand, counting down.
AAAAATGGCAAATGGAGCGATGCCATCGTCGTAACGCTTATCATGCTGGGCATTAGTGTCGGCCTGGGCATTAGTGTCGGCATTTCATTCGTGCCTTTTATAGGCTCTATCGTAGGTATTCTTATTGGCGGGCCGCTGGCGTATGGTTTTTCCGTTTACTTTCTCAATCTTTCGCGCGGCGAGCATACCGAAATTGGTCAAATTTTTGACGGTTTTAAGCGTTTTGTGGATTGCCTGCTGGCCTATATTGTAATGATGATAGTCATTGTGATTGGTTTTATTCTACTAATTGTACCAGGCATTATAGCCGCTCTTGCACTGAGCCAAACATTCAGAATTATGAAAGATGACCCCACCATAAAACCTGTGGATGCCCTGATGAAAAGCCACGAAATGATGAAAGGCCATCGTATGGATTATTTTATATTGATGCTTAGTTTTATAGGCTGGGCGTTGCTTTGCATACTTACTGCCGGGCTGGGCTTTTTGGTATTGATGCCTTATGCTACCACAGCCTTGACGCTTTTTTACAATGATTTGGCGGGGCATCAGAGCGCCGAAATTACCGAGTTGGCAAGTCATTTAGACCCGAAGTATTAAATCGTTTTCTATTAAAAATTATAAGCCCGAACTGTTTAGTTCGGGTTTTTTTTTATTTATCCATTTGAGCATTTAGGTGAGCGCGGCTAGCTTTTTGCCAAATGAGTTTGGCTTTTAGCTAGGCTAGCTATGCTCTGAGGCGAGTGCGTTGTGCTCGGAGGTGAATGAGTTTGGCTTTTTGCTCAGTAAGTTTAGCTTTTAGCTCGGCTAGGTATGCTCTGAGGTGAGTGCGTTGTGCTCGAAGGTGAATCAGTTTAGCTTTTAGCTCAGTGAGTTAGCCTATTAGGTGGGGGGGGGTACCTCGGAGGTGGGGGTACCCACTTCAGAGGTGGGTATTTTTGCTGATAAACAGTCTTTTACATAAATAATTAAATAAATATGTTTTTGCGGAATTTTTCGGTTTTGGATGCTTTTTTAATACAAATAAGCATTCTTTCAGAATATACACCCTGTAAACCTCGCCTACAAATTCTGAAACTATTATATACAATGTAGTAAGCCTTGCTTTTGACAAAGCCCTAATTTCGTATTTATCAAAAAACAATTCATTATGAAAAACTTACTTCTCGTATTTATAAGCATATTATGTATAGCCTACACCAATCCTAGCTTAGCCCAAACCGGCGACGTCAGTGATACTGACGGTACTATATTGGTAGATGATACCTACGGAGGACAAGAAACGGATATAGAAATACGCAACGGCGCCTTATATATAAATGGCGAAAAAGTGCAAGATTTGAACGAAGCAACACAGCTAAAAATAAAAAAAAGAAGTGGTCAAAACCAAGCCACGGGCGATAACGATGGTAGCATGAGACTGCGACTATACAATAAGGCCATGCTAGGTGTAAGCGTGGTAGATCAAAAGCCAAGCATTAAAATAACCAACGTAGCTGAAGGATCGGGTGCCGCAAAAGCGGGCTTAATGCAAGATGATATAATTACCGCTATT
>JBBSPP010000038.1:0-11759 GCA_038258625.1 Chitinophagales bacterium | reverse complement strand
CGAAAACCTCTGCTCCGAAAACCGCCAAAGCTACCCGTTCACTTTAGGAAAAAATAAAGCAAAAGTGTAGCTTTGACTAATAGCGTTATAGCTTGGAGTTTGTGCTTCGTAAGTCCGTACTCCTTATAGCCACGGACGTTGTACCCAATTTGATAAATGAATATTTCTGATAGATTTATAGGATGTATTATGGCAGGAGCAATTGGCGATGCTTACGGAAGTGCTTTTGAAAATATTGCTAAAGAAGATAATTCCGAAACTATATATTATCCATTTGGAAAACCAGAAATAAAAACACCTAAATGGAGAATAACTGATGACACGCAACTAACTCTTGCAACTTGTGAAACAATGACTGAAAATGAAACATTAGATGCAAAATTCTTTGCGGACAAATATTTAGATTTTTACAAGTCAAGAAAATTAACGGGAATTGGGTCAAGTACGTTGAAAGCAATGCAAGAATTAGAAGTTGGCGGACATTGGAATTTGGTTGGTAGAAAAGGAGAATTTGCTGCTGGAAATGGTGCTGCAATGAGAATTGCACCTTTAGGCTTTGAACTTAATATTTCAAGAAATACAATTAAAGATATTTGCAATATAACTCACCAAAACGATGAAGCATATGTAGGTTCATTAAGTATAATTATTGCTATCCAATCTATAATAAATAAAACTTGGACAGGTAAAGAGAATTTATTAAAAATAATAATAAACCAAATTCCCGATACTAGGGTTCGAGATAGACTAATTGAGATTGATAACATAAATTGTGATTTGTCTAAAGTTGGAAAATTTGGAAATGATGGTTATGTGGTTAATTCTGTTCCATTAGCTATTGCTTTTGCTAGTAAAGCAAATGAAATTGGAATAAGTAAAATGTATGAACTGATTATTGAAATTGGTGGAGACACAGACTCGAATTGCTCGATTGCTGGACAAATTGCGGGAACTTTAATCGGAATAAAAAATATACCTAATGAACTAATTGATAAGCTAAAAGATTTGAATGAATATGATTGGATCAATAAGACAATTAATAAATTTATAGAAAAGAAAAACTGGGTACAACATCAGCTATAAGGAATACGGGGAACACTATAAACCGAAAACCTCTGCTCCGAAAACCGCCAAAGCTACCCGTTCACTTTTTGCCATTGCAGGTATAATCATCAAAACATCCTCCCTGTATAAATTGTAGTACAAAAACCAACCACCGAACCATTTTATACCACACGTTGTATTGAACCCCTTTTACTAAGGCAACAGCTACACTAGCCTCTTTTATTTGTCCCACATTTTGTCCATGCACAATATGTGCTTACCTATTTTGTGGCACTACTTTTGAATACATAATACATAATACAAAATAGTAAAATATGAAATTTAAATCACTACTCGCTGCCATACTGTTGGTACTGGCAACCAACCTAGCGGCACAAGCCCAAGAAAATACAAAAAAGTATTACGCCACAGATTATGAAAAAAATCCTGTTTGGATAGACATGATGCGCGACCCATCGCCCAATTTTGACGAAACTGTAAAAGCCTTCCGCGAGTTTTGGAAAGACCGCATCCTCCCCGAAGAACCAATGGAAAAAGCGAACGGCACAGACAATTTTGAACTAGCCGTTGGCCTCGAAAAAGAAAATGAAACAGCCGAAGAACGCGCAGCAGAACGCCGCGAAAAAGATGAAAAATTAGCCAACCAAACCGGCAACGAAATAAACTATGCCGACGAAGTGCGCGCTTTTAAAGGATGGTTTTACTACGCACAACAATGGCTAAAAAAAGACGGCACCGTAATGACCATGCAAGAGCAACAAGCCATTATCAACAAACAGCAAGCCGAGCTAAAACAAATTGAAAACCAAAATGGCAATCGGTAATTCTTTTTAAAAAATTAAATAATTACAACATGAAAAATATTTTTACACTTATACTTTTTAGTTTTTTTGGATTGAGCGCTAGCGCGCAATTAGCCAATTGGACGCCACCACACGGGACTAATTTTCCTACAAATCTTACGGGTCAAATAAACGGTATTTGCCGTATCAACGAACTCGTTTTTCACCCTACGGATACTAATAAATATTATGCCGTTACACCGCAAGGTGGCCTCTACCTCAGCACGGATCAAGGCGCCAACTGGACAGTAGCCGCTGGTACGGAAAACCTGACGGGCTATGCATCTTCCATCTGTATTGATCGTACCAATGACCAAACAATCCTGTTGGGCGGCGGCGATTTTTCGTACTATAATAATGGTAGCGGCATTTATAAGTCCACAAATGGTGGAACAAGCTTTAGCCCCACAGGACTAACATCGGGCATCGTGGGCGAAATTTTGCAACACCCTACCAACGCGCTTATTTTTGTAGCTAGTACCAACTCGGGCATGGTTCAATCTACTGATGGGGGTAATACTTGGGCGGCTACTACAGCTACCAATATTCCGTTTTCTAACTTGGTGATAAAACCTGTAACTAACTCCCTCACGATGTACGCCTGCACCCGCGAAACCACGCCGCGCTTTTATCGCTCGTTTGATTTTGGTACTACCTGGGCGCAAGTAACTTCTGGGCTTGGCGCTTCTACTACTTTTATTACCAATGGGTCGCGCATTGCAGTTACGGCCGCCAATCCTAACATTGTATATTTCGAAGTGATTGGTGGTGGTGGTATGATGTACCGCTCTACAGATGGTGGTACAAATTTTACCCTCAAAAAAAATGAAGGACAGCCCTTCATTACATTTTACGATTTTGATAATAATAATGGCCTCGGCACACAGGGGCATTACAACAACTGCATTTGGGCAGATCAAACTGACCCCAGTCATATTTGGCTACAATCTCACTGCACTTGGCACTCAACGGATAGTGGCGCTACTTGGACGCGGCTTACCAACTGGCCTTTTTTGGTACATACCGATATGCACCAAATTGTGCAAGCGCCTTTTAATAATAATAAATTATATAGCTGCAATGATGGCGGCGTATGGCTAAGCGAAGATGGCGGCAATACCTGGACACCAAAAAGTAACGGTATGTACTCTTTGGAAATTGGTAGCAACTGCGGCAAAAGCAGCAAAATCCGCCCCGATTTTACCACCATTGGCACGCAGGATAACGGTAGGTTGTACGGAGACTCTACCGCCTACTTCACCATTGGCGGTGGCGATGATTATGCCAAACGCGTGACAGATTATAATGGCAATATTTATTTTGACGGTGACCGCCGCCAATTAAATCATCAAGGTTCTACCAGTCTTTCTTTTGGGCTCCCTACTGTCAATTGGAATGATATCGCTTTTAATAGAAAAAATAAAAACCTAGCATTTATAGGCGAAAACAATGTGTATCGTAGTACAAATTTAAACGCCGCTACACCTAGTTGGACCCAAATTTCTACCTTCAATGTCGCCATACGTGCCGTGCATAGCAGCATTGCTGATAGTAGCAAATTGTATGTGCTTTTAAATAATGGCAATATTTATGTATGCAACAATGCTTTGGATGCGGCGCCCACATTTACCCTACAAACCACACCGGCAACGGCTTCGCAAACGGGTAGCATTGTGGCTATGGCTAGCAATGCCAACCATGCATATTACTGCGCCAATGATGATATTTACGAAACCACCAACGGTGGTACTGTATGGACAAATATCACCAGCAATTTGCCCAGCGTAAATCACCGTCGCATCTTAGCCGAAGAGTATGGCGGCACCACAGGCTTGGTTTTTGTAGCTACAAATAATGCAGTTTATTACAGAAAAACCGGCGCCGCCACTTGGACAAACTACAGCACCAACTTACCCGCGCGCAGAGCACCAAGTGATTTTTCAATGTTTGATGATGGCACATCGCAAGCGCGCATTCGCTACTGCTCTTTTGGGCGCGGTATGTGGGAAAGCCCATTTAGCAACCTCCGCGAATTAAAAGCCGAAATTGTGGTAGCTTCTGATTCTACTATCACGTGCGGCTCGCCGACTATTCAATTTGCCGATGGAAGTGTTGGTACGAATAATACGCCCATTACGTATGCTTGGAGTTTTCCGGGTGGCACACCAAGTAGTTCGTCTGCCACGCAGGTAAATGTTACTTACCCCAGCAATGGTACTTATACCATTTCACTTACGGTGACTGATGGGCTAAATAATACTTCCACCAAAACCATTAGCCGTTTTATACAAGTTATAAATTGTGCGCCAGACTCTGTGGCGGGTAATGCAATTGTAGTAAATGGTGGGTCAAACTATGTAAGCATACCACCAATAGCTATGGGCAATACCAATACGGTTACACTTTCTACATGGTTAAAAATATCGAGTACGCAACCGGCTTTTTCTGGCATCATTTTTACTAGTAGCGGATCGGCTTGTGGTTTAAATTTTAGAAATAATAATGAAATTGGCTACACATTTAATAATGCTGCTTCAACGTATAATTATAGCGGCGGGCCTATAATCCCAACCAACGAATGGACGCACGTTGCGCTAGTAACCACGCCCACCAATGCTACCATTTATGTAAATGGCGAGTCATATGTAAATAATGTAGGTAATGCATCAGTTGATTTTAGCAATAGCTGGACAATTGGTAATGACCGTGCCAATACAAGCCGCACCATGACGGGCGAGCTAGATGAAGTGTGTATTTATAACCGAGCGCTTAGCCAAAGCGAAATCAGAGAGCAAATGCACCTGACAAAAAATAGTACGCCTAGCACCACAGGTCTGATGGCTTATTACCAAAGCAATGAAGTGTCTGGCTCGATTGTGTATGATCGTGCGGGTACTGCAAACGGTGCTTTACAAGGTACTGCTAGCAGTATAAAAAGTACAGCACCGGTTGGCGCGGGTACTAGCGAGCGGCAAAATGTAAATACGCCCAGTATTTATAATTTTACAACCGCCGGCGTAACCATGACTTTTACCGCACCTACTACACCGCAGGGTGAAGTTTGTGTTACACAAATAAACACCTTGCCAGATTCTTTGACTACGCCTAATTATAATCCAGCAAGCGCTTCCAAAAGTTATTGGGCCATTCATAATTACGGTTCGAATCAAACATTTTCTCCATTGAGCACTATTACGTTCGCGGGTTATGGCACTATTTCGGCTACGGAAGCTTCTACACCCAACATTTTCAAACTTTACAAAAGAGGTTCGGGTGCATATTTGACTAGTGAGTGGGCGCTGAATGATACAGCTAGTGCCGCTACTTCTGGAGCAACGGGCGTTCTAACTTTTGACGGAAATAATATTACCAGCTACAGCCAATTTAATATTCAGAATGATGTACAAATACCCTTGGCGGTAGAATTGCGTTCGTTTACAGCAGATTGCCTAGCTGATGCGATTGCCCTAAATTGGCAAACGTTAAGCGAAAAAAACAGTGCCTTTTTTGAAATAGAAAGAAGCACGGATGCTAAAAATTGGGAAGCAATTGGCAAGCAAGCCGCCGTAGGAAATAGCAACGCAACGGAATATTATACGTATGTAGATCAAACAGCGATGCGTACAGAGCTAACCTATTACAGATTGCGACAGGTGGATGCTGTGAACAACACACTCTACTCAAATACAATTAATATTTTATGCTTAAAAGATGCTGAAAATGACGTGTATGCTTACCCTGTACCAATTACTGATGTGCTAAATATCCGTAACAAAAACAAGGAGGAAATAAAAATATATAATGCACAAGGGCAAATTATGTACAGCGGTATTGATACCAAAATAAATACTGGAAGCTGGGCTAGCGGTGTGTATATTTTAAAAACTTCAACACAAAGCATACAGCTTTTGAAAGAGTAAAAAATTATAAGCAATTGTATTAAACCGTCTCGCTAATCTGAGACGGTTTTTTTTTGCATACCAAAAACATGATCTGATTTTTTCCAAAAGGCTGAAACCTATTTTATAATTAATAAACAACGAGATTTTTTAGGTAATCATCCTCAACCTTAAAATTGCTCAGGTTAGTCATCAAATACGTACATGATCACATCAAAAAAAATTAGTCTCCCAACACTTCCCAAAGTACAATGCCCACACTCACACTAATATTAAACGAGTGTTTGCTGCCGTGTTGCGGAATTTCGATGCAGGCATTACAGAGCGCTAAAACTTCATCGCTTACACCTTGTACTTCATTCCCAAAAATGAAAACAAGTTTTTCATTTTCTGCTTTAGAAAAATTTGAAAGTGACATGCTATCATGCACTTGTTCTATAGCAATTATTTTGTAGCCTTCAGTTTTTAATTTTTGTATTGCTTCAACTGTATTTTTTTCATAACTCCACTTTACACTTTCTGTAGCGCCTAATGCACTTTTATGAATATCGCGGTGGGGTGGTTGTGGCGTGACGCCGCAGAGAATAATTTCGGCTACTAAAAAAGCATCTGCCGTTCTGAACACACTGCCTACGTTGTGCATAGAACGAATATTGTCTAGCACAATAAGTACATCGTTCTTTTGTTGTTGCTTAAAATCTTCTACGCTAAGCCTGCCGAGCTCGGTCATTGTTTTTTTTTTCATAAAAAAATTATTGCTGCACCTTTTCAAAAATGAAGGTTTCCTTTTGAGTACCACTTTCGTTTTCGATACCAGCTTGTATATTATTTGCGTCCACTATTTTGTACCAAATTTTCCGCGGAAAATCATATTCTTTATTTTCAAAAACATATTTATTATCATCCTGCGAAACGAATTTGTACATGAATGGTTGACCGCCATTTATGCCTTCGATGGTGGGTTTGTAATAGGTGCCACTGTCGGTAATTTCAATTTCTATTTCTTCACTGAGCACCATACCGCCGCTATCACTTACTACATAGTTGAGCGCGTTATAATGTGTTTCGTCAGTTTTTTCCCAGCTTTCTAAAAGGTAAGTACTGTCTGATGTTTTCATTTTCCAGCTACCTTCTAGGAAAGTAAAATCTTTGGTGAGCTTGGTTTGGCAGGAGGCTAGAAAAATGATTATAAAAAGCGGAATTATAGTTTTCATAAATGCAAAAATTAATGTCTGTGGCTTTAGCCACGCGTAAAGATATTAATTCCTAAATGGCTTTGAACCAAAAATTGATTTATGAAGATGCGTATAATTTACAAGCAAGAATATCGTCGTTTTCTAGTTCGGCATGTTCTTCGAGTATTTCGGCATTACTCATTCCGCTACCAAGCATATCCAATATTACTTCGACAGGCCAACGCATATTGCGCACGCATGGTTTGCCGTGGCAAATAGTTGCATCAAATGCTATACGTGATAATAAATTCAAGATTACCAAAGATAATTTTTTTGCAATAAAAAGTAATATTTTAGTGCCTATGAAATCATTTTCATTTTTACTGATTGCAGTTTTACTTTCTAATTTTTGCTTGGCTGATAAGTCTGTCAAAGATTTTAAGAAGATTAAAAAAGGAATTGATACGCTGGTGCTGCTTCCCGTAATTACGGAATTTGAAGTACTCAGCGAAGAGGATGAATGGAAGGAAGATGCGGAAAATAAATTAAAAATTAAAACTGATTTGCAAAATCAATTAATGATGCTTTTACAGAAAAAGTACTATTTAGAAACATCGAAGCTAGAAGAAAAAGCGTTGTATAATTTTAAGGATAGCCTGTACGCCTTGGTACAACGCATTAATAAAAGTGAAAATGATATGGGCGAAGTCTCTGTTCCATCTTGGCTCAAACAACTTGTGGGCGAAGGTAAATACTTTTTGCTTTTTCGTTTAGCTGGTCATTACACAGCGGGTACAAATTCATCGGATATTGTTCGGAGCGATAAAATTTTCATCAATGCACCTTATGCAACGGGTATGGAAATGAGCGTGATTCTTTTTGATAATGTAGCCGGTAAATTTATTTATTACAAAACCGAAATTCGAAAAGAAGACCCGCGAAGTATCGAATTTAGGAGGCTTACATTATTAAAGACACTCCGAAAAATTTACTACAAATAACTAGCACTCCGGCAAACTCAACGGAACATTTACAGCCAAGCCGCCATCACTTGTTTCTTTGTATTTATGGTTCATGTCCATGGCCGTTTCGAGCATTGTTTTTACCACTTTATCCAAGCTCACTTTGGCATCGTAGGGATTTCCTTGTAGGGCAAGTTGCGCAGCGGTAATGGCTTTTATGGCGCCCATGGTGTTGCGCTCAATGCAGGGTATTTGTACCAAGCCACCAATCGGGTCGCAGGTCATGCCGAGGTGATGTTCCATTGCAATTTCGGCGGCGGAAAGACATTGTTTCACAGTGCCTCCTAAACATTCACACAGCGCGGCGGCAGCCATTGCACTACTTACGCCAATCTCGGCTTGGCAGCCACCCATGGCGGCGCTGATGGTTGCTCGCTTTTTAAAAATGCTGCCTATTTCGCCAGCGGTTAATAAAAATTTCAGGATTGCTTCTTCTCTATTTACTTTAAAAAAAGTAATGTAATAATGAAGCACGGCAGGGATTACACCTGCCGCACCATTTGTAGGTGCGGTCACTACGCGGCTAAAACTTGCGTTTTCTTCATTCACCGCCAAGGCAAAACAACTTACCCAGTCAAGCGTATATCTAAAATTTTGACCGGTAGCATCGGGGCTGTTTTGGATAGCTTCAATCCACTCTGCGTAGTTTGAAAATGGTTGCCCTTTGAGTAATCTTTTTGCCAACGGTTGTGCCCGTCTTTTTACATTTAATCCGCCTGGTAAAATACCGCCTATCTGACAACCCCGATAAATACAATCTTCCATCACCTGCCAAATTTTTAGCAGGCCAACTATTGTTTCTTTTTCGCCGCGCCATTCACTTTCGTTTTCCATTACAATTTCGGAAATACTAAGACCTGTTTTTATACAATGCGTTTCTAATTGTTTGGCGGTAGAAATCTCAAAAGGTAAATCAATTTCTGTGGTCATGGGGTTATCATCATTATCCTTAGTTACAAAACCACCACCTATGCTGTAAAATGTTTTAGAAATATCCTCGCCATTTTTTAATTTTATTAAAAACGTAAGCGCATTGGGATGGTAAGGAAGTGATTCTTCTTTTAGAAAAATAATATCATCTTTTGGCGAAAAAGAAATTGCATGCAACTGTGCAAAATTTATTTGCTCTTTTACTTTTATACTATCCAAAGTATCTTGAATTTCATCGGGTGGAAAGGTCTCTGCATGAAAACCGCATATCCCAAGTTGCACCGCCAAATCGGTACCATGTCCAACGCCTGTTTTTGCCAACGAACCATAAAGTAGCACTTGAACTTTTTCTACCTCGGCCAATTTATTTTGGGCACGAAGTTCTTCAATACATTGCAACGCAGCTTTCCACGGGCCTAAAGTATGCGAAGAACTTGGTCCAATGCCAATCTTAAAAATATCAAATACCGAAATGGCCTCGTGTTGCATAGAGGGCAAATGTAATACGGAAACCTGACAGGTATATTGCCATATTGCCAATAGACCTGTCAGGTTTCTACGAGCGGCTCACCGCTCCCATAGCCGTCACCCGATACATTCCTTCACCAATCATCTGCCGAATTAGCTGCATCGTTTTTGTTCGTTCTTCGCCGTGGAGGTGTCCAATAATATTTTCAAAAGTTTCACTTTCTTTGTTTGCAAGCGCGGTGTCCAAGAGATTTTTTACTTCTTCAAAATTCACTTTTACAACGATTGGATTATCAATGTCGCAAACGCCGCAACGATTTTTTTCTTGTTGGCCAAAATAGTTTGCTAGCATCTGCATTCTGCATTCCGTTTTGTTGAGCACATATTTTTGCATAGCGGCCAAGCGTTCTTCTTCACGTTTTTTGTGCCATTCTATTTCTTTATAATTTAAAATTATTTGCTCGGCGGGGTAACGATTATCTGTAAAAAAAAGTTGCGGTTTATCTTTTTTGGCTACCAATTTTATGTACGCGCGCGATGCTAAAAAATGCAAATCTTCTTTTATCTGCGCTACTGATTTTTTAACTTTTGTGGCAATGTCATATTCATTAATGGGCACAGCATATTGCCAAATGCCGTTATAGATTCTGAGGAGTTGTTTGAGTAATTCATCCTGCCGATGATAGTTTTGGGCAATATGATTTAGCTCTTCGCGCGAAGCCATAATCTGCACGCGCATGGGCATATAAACAGATTCACTCAAATGCCAAACTTTTTGTTTTGAAAGTAATTGCATGCCGTGCAAAGCGGTGAGAATATTATAGTTTGTAGCTTTTACAAAAGCCAATAAGTCAAAATCAAAATACTCCTCAGCACCAGCTCCAGCAGGAATTTGTAAATAATTACAAACATCATTATAGAGCTGTCGCAGTTCCATTTCGCTGGGAAATTTTAAGGCGGCTTGCTCGTTTTGACGGCTAATACTTTTACTATTATATAAAATTATTCCTTCGGAGTTTTGCCCATCGCGCCCTGCCCGACCAACCTCTTGGTAATATGCTTCGAGGCTTTCGGGCAAATCATAATGAACCACCAAACCCACATCAGCTTTATCGATGCCCATGCCAAAAGCATTTGTGCTCACAATAACTTTTACTTTATTTTCTAGCCAATCATTTTGCGCTTGGTCGCGCTCTTCTTTTGTAAGGCCGGCATGATAAAAAGTACTGTTGACATTTTCCTGTTGCAATAAAAGCGAAAGCTCTTTGCATGCTCTGCGGCTTCTACAATATACGATGGCACTGCGCGATGTTTTTTTTATAATAGAAATCAATTGCGTTTCTTTATTTTCTACTTTATTCACTTTTAGCGACAACTCTTTACGTACAAATGAACCTCGAAAAACGGTTGGGGTTTTAAGTTCCAATCGCGCAATAATTTCTTCCTCTACTTTTGGTGTGGCTGTAGCGGTGAGTGCCAAAATTGGTTTGTTGGGCAACTCATATTTTATGTCTTTTATGTTCAAATACGCCGGCCGAAAATCATGCCCCCACTGCGCAATGCAATGCGCTTCGTCAACGGCTATAAATGAAATAGTTGCATTGGTTAAAAAACGCAAAAAGCGTTCGCTCTGTAATCGCTCTGGCGAAACGTACAAAAGTTTTATTTCTTCATCCAACGCATTGCGATACACTTCGTTGCTCTCGTCAGTGCTCAGGCCGCTGTACAATGCCGCGGCGGGAATGTTGCGTTTATTGAGTTGTTGGACTTGGTCTTTCAACAGCGCAATTAATGGTGACACAACCAAGCAAACACCTTTGGTAATTAGCGCGGGTAACTGATAGCAAACAGATTTTCCGCTGCCGGTTGGTAAAATGGCGAGCGTATCTTTCCCTTCCAAAAGCGATTGGATAATCTCTTTTTGGTTAGGGCGAAAATTTTTGTGTCCCCAGTTTTTTTCTAATATTTTTTCGAGGTTTAGCATTACACAATCTCCATCTTCTTCAATAAAAACGAAGCATTCATATTTTTGCAAATCCCTTTCTTGAAAGTGTAGTCAAAAAATAATTCGTCATTAATAATTTCTGCATCGAAGTAATAATTTTTTACTTCGGCTAATTGGTTTTCAATTTCGCAGAGGCTTAAATCGTGCGTGGCAATAATGCCTGTGGCATTTGATGCCACTAATTTTTCTACAAACTTTTTACTGCCAATTGCTTTGTCAGTGCTATTTGTTCCCTTTAGTATTTCATCAAGAATGATGAAATAGGGTTCGCGTTTTATTTCATCAATGATAAATTTTAGGCGTGTAAGTTCTGCAAAAAAATATGAGCTATCATCCGTTAGTGAGTCAACCGT
>JBBSPP010000037.1:0-11803 GCA_038258625.1 Chitinophagales bacterium | reverse complement strand
GCGCATAGTATAGTTCATATTATATGCAGTACAATTATTATTAATTCAAAAGTAGTAAATATTTATAGCAAAGGCACAAAATATAACCTGAATATAAGTTTTTATAACCTGAATATAAGTAACAATAACCTGAAAATAAGTAACAATAACCTGAAAATAAGTAATAATAACCTGAATATAATATTTGGTAACCAGAAGCGTACAAAATATAACCTAACGCGCACACTATATAATATGAAAGGTATTATGCTTTTTATTAAAAAAAGAATGCGTACATTTGAACCACTAACTAATCAAACTATGAACGATAAACAATACGAACAGCAAGGCAGCTTTTTGAAAAGCGAAGATTTTTTGGATGATAATGTAGATAACGAAATTATTACCAGCATTACCCAAATACCCCCGCTGCACACAGCCCTCAAGGCCCACCTGGCCGATATTACGGTGGCAGACGGTATTGGCAGCCAAAACAATAAAGGCTACGGCATACTAAAAGCTAACCGCCGCGCGGAGCTGATACTCAAAATAATGAAGGTAAGCCGTGGCGCAAAAGCCCTTTACATAGCCAATGACGATGTGGTAAAAGAAAGCAAAGTAAGCTTTGCGCCCAGCGATTTTAACAACTATATACCCGAAAAACTATACGCCGTGGCCAAGCGCCTCAGCGACGTAACCGCGCCCGACAAAACCAACCTCATCAACACCGCCGAGGCCGACCATACCGCCGTAATGACGGCCGCCAACACATTTTTTGCCGTAGCTACCGAGACCAAAGACGCGATAGAACTATCCAAAATAAACAACGCCCTGATTGACCCGCTACTAGCCGAGTGCCGCGAAATACGCCGCAAGCTCGACGCTTTTATGCAAACCCTCATTGACGAGCACCCGCTACTCTACGCCGAGTGGAAAGAAACCCTCAGCATTGACAATAACCCCACCGCCAACCCGCCGGCGTACTTTGTGAACGTCACGGTGCAGCCCGGCGAATTTAAGAATGTAGATTATGCCGCGTTTGCCATACAAAACAACAGCGAAATAAAGCTCATAAACAACAATGCCGCGCCCATCGAATTTGGTTTTGGGCCTACCGATGCTAGTTTTAGCGGCGCCCCCACCATAGTAGCCGCCAATAGTCAGCAGCGCAAAACCGCCGTAAGCCTCAATTATCAAAGCATAGAGCAAAACAACCTCAACATAAAAAACAGCGAGGACGTAGAAATGGAGGTGACGCTGGAGTTTTATACGATGGGGTAGAAACCTATAAGGTTTTGAAAACCTGATAAGTTTGCACACGTTAAAACCCGCCTCTACACAATATAGCGGCGGGTTTATTTTTTTAGATAAATTTCTTTATCAGGCTGTGCAGAATAGGTCTATATTTATTTTTCAAAAAAAAATTATACCATGAAAAAACTAGCAATCCTTCTCCTGTTTTTATTCGTTCATCAATTTTCTTTTGCGCAAGAAACCAGCATTGCTAACAAAGATTTATATCATGTGGCAAAGCTTTTACTGAAAAGGGAATAAAGAAAAATCGTGGGAATACTTGGAAGAGCACAACCTTGGGTTGTACCATTTGGCACGCGTATCCTTAAAGCTTAATCAAAAAGACTCGTGGGATTATCTAGAAAAAAATAATACCGATATATACCACTATGCCTATGTAGGGTTAAAGATGAGCGACAAGGATCCCTCTTGGAAATATCTTGAACAAAATAACCCATCGCTATTTCACACGGCAAAAGTTCTTTTACAACTTAAGCAAAATGCGTCGTGGGATTACCTGAGCGAAAATAACAAGCCGCTCTATCACTATGCAAGAGTCCTTATAAAAGGAAATCAAGAAAAGTCGTGGGAATTTTTAAACCAAGATTAATAGGTACTCTTCGGTCTTTCCAACTGGCTTCGATTTCTATTTTTCTTCCTGCTTCCACACCGTGCGCACAAAAGTAGCGTTGCTAAATTCTTCGCCGTTTATTTTGGAGTTGCCTGCAAAGCCGCCCAAGCTGCCCAGGGTATTACAATCAGCATCTAGCACCTCCGCACTTTGGTCTGCGCCGCAGGTGCCGGGGTCCATTACAAATGTTGGTTTTCCCTGAAAAAGATATTGCTCTACCTTGGCGGTTTCGCAGGGATTGTTATTGCAAAAATCTGTTGTTTTAGAGTTGATGCAGTCGGGTATGTTTTTTTCTATTTTACATTTATTACAACTGCCCAAGGCTACTGCGGCTACCATCAAAAAAACTAGGAATTTTTTCATGGTGCTAAGATAGTGTTTAGTGCCACCATTTATTTTTCACTTGTCACTTTTAGTTTTTAAAAAAAAAATTACCAAAAGCTGACCCTCAGCAGCCAACTGTGAAACAGCCATGACAATAGTTAGCAAACATTTAACCACTTTTGTATCACGAAAACGATACCACTTGAATATTCTTTTTTTTTAACCCTGAAAAATAAAATATCATGAAAAAAACAATTCTATTTCTAGCCTTCGCACTTGCTATAGCCAGTGCCGCTACCGCCCAATTTTCCACCGCCGAGTACCTCGATATTAATAATGTAAAAGCCCGCTACATGGTGCATGGCGATATGTTTTGGAACCCCGACTCTAGTGCGCCCGCCTACGAATTTCCGCAGGGTAGTGGTAAACATTCGGGCTTTGCATCTTCATTTTGGATAGGTGGTTACAACCAAAGCACCCAAAACTTGCACCTTGCCGCCCAAACCTACCGACAAGGTATTGACTATTGGCCCGGCCCGTTGGATATTTTAAACAATGCAAGCTCAGATACTATCCAAGCAGCCATGTGGGCGCAAATCTGGAAAGTAAACCGAACTACGATTGACTCTTTTTTAAATATTACCACGCATACCTTGGCCAATACGCCTACCAATATTCTGGAGTGGCCAGGGCAGCAAAACCCCCATGCCAAAACGCCAACTAACACCCCGCTTACCATACCCAACAGACCCATGGCACCTTTCGTTGATGTAAATAATGATAATATTTACAATGCACTCGATGGTGATTACCCCAATATAAAAGGAGAGCAAATGCTCTGGTGGATTTTTAATGATAACTCGGCACCGCACACTCAGTCCGGCGCATTGCCCATGAAAATAGAAATCCATGCCAGCGCGTATGCCTGCAACCAACCCGGATTGGAAAATACTACGTTCCTGAACTATCAACTATATAATTTCAGCCCCGTATCTTACGATAGTACCGTCATTACATTTTGGAATGATATGGATCTGGGCAATTCGATTGATGATTATATAGGATTTGATAGCACATACAGAATGGGGGTGCAATACAATGGCGACGCATTCGATGAAGGCCCACAGGGCTACGGCACTGCCCTGACGCAAAAAGGGGCGGTGATTATACAACAGCCCGGCGATGCCGCAAATTATAGATCGCCCGTACATTCATTTACGTATCATGAAAGGCTAGGCTCTCCCGCCATGAGTGACCCCCTCGTAGCGGCTGATTTTTATGGATATATGACGGGTACTTGGAAAGACGGACTATCATTCAGAGAAGGCTGCAATCCACGAGATACTTCTATGCCCGCAGCTCGCTACGTTTTCCCCGACGACCCTGCTACTATTGGTGGCATATCGCAATCAGCGTGTAATATAGCACCGTCAGATAATCGATTTTTAATGTCTTCCAAACCCTTTATGTTTACCGCCGGGTTGGTCCCTGCTGAGTTTACCTATGCTTTTATCAATACCGATACGGGCGTAAATAATGCCAACTTCAACGAGCTACGCCGCTTGGCAGATACGGCTTACAAATACCCAGATGGCTGTGTAGTATTAGCGCCGCTTGCCATACCCAATATTGCAGAAAGTAAACTCATGGTTTTTCCCAACCCCGCCGATGATTATTTTATGGTAGCCGATACGGATAATTTGCCCAAAAAAATAATGCTATACAATTCGGTAGGGCAGCTCATTTATACCGAAACATCAAAAAACCAACAGACCCGCATCAGCACCACTCAACTTTCAGAAGGGCTGTATTTTTTGAAAATTGAGAAAGGCGGTCAGCAATTTTCGCAACCTATTTTGATAAAATAATTACCTACAATCTATAATTTAAAAAACCGTCTCAAATTTTAATTGAGACGGTTTTTACTTTTTTAATAAAAATCTAAAGCGTACTACTTACTCCTCATCACCACCCAGGTCAATCGCGATGGGTTTTTCCTGCACCAAGGTGCGGATGGGGAATGGTATTTCTATACCCGCTTCGTTGAAGTATTCGTGTATTAGCATGATGGCTTCGCTCTTGGCTTCGAGGCGTGCAGCGCGCTCGGTGCTGTCAAACCAAAACCGAAATTCAAAATCAATAGAGCTATCGTTGAAGGTGTGCCATAGTATTTGGGGTTTAAGCTCGGGCGAGGGTGGCGGAAAATGGTCTGCCACAATTCTTTCGAGGATCTTTTTTACTGCGCGGAGATCGCTATCGTAGTGCACGCCGCAGGCTATAATTATTTTGTTGGTTTCGGTAAGGCCTACATTTACAAATGGATTGTTGATCACCGTGCTGTTGGGGATTACAGCCATGGTATTGTCTTTTTGTATCAAAAAAGTATTGCGGAGCGTAATGTGATCCACCTTGCCTTTATAATCGGCGGTTTCTACCCAATCGCCCACATTAACTATATCAGCAATGGAGAGTATAATACCCGCAAATACATTGCTAAGCACGCCCTGCAATGCCAAGCCTATGGCCAAGCCAGCCACACCAGCACCGGCTAGGATGCTTTTGAGGGCGGTATCCAAATTCATGGAGCTAAGTGCCAGCATTATACCCACGCCAATAATTAAAAAAGACGCCGCACTAGCTACGAGGCTTCGCAAGCTGGCTTTTTCAATACGATGATTGAGCTTGGTGCGGATAAACCGGCGCACCAATCGCGAAAGCCAGATGGCCAGTACAAAAATGAGTATGCTCAACAACAAATTGGGTAAATTGGCCATAATGAGTTCGTACCAATTGGTGAGCTTGCCGGTGATGATTTCCAGAGGTTCTTTTACCGATTCGGCACTAAGTTTGTTTGGAGTTTTGTCTTGCATAGTTTTTTATACGTTTAAAAGTGGGCTGTTGATTGGCAATAATATTAAAGAATTTTGGTTGCCAAAAATTACCCTTTCGCAAAAGGATTTTTTTTTTGGATAATATAATAGGCTTCTTATTTAAAACTTAAACGCCAAATACGCACTAAGGGCGAAGGGTGTGCCAGGCGTAAAATGAATTTCTTCTATAGGCGCTGGTTCGCCTTGCAGGCGGGATGTGGTGGCGAATTGGGTTTCATTCCATGCTACATTTAATACATTTTTTACATTAATGCCACATTCTATTTTTTTGTAACCATAGCCTACATTACCATCAAAAACAGTATAGCCTTTTGCAACAATTGAGTAATCTTCATTAGCCGCGCGGTCGCCAATGTGCCGCATGCGCAACCCACCAAACCAACCACTAGGATGAATAACCTGCGCACTGGCTTGCGATGTAAACGTGGCGGCCAGCGGAATATAATCTTCACCGGCTTCGGTGTTGAGTGCTTTGGCATAAGCATAATTTACATCGCCGCTGAGGTATAGCCATTTTAAAGGTTGGTAGCGCATGCTAATATCCACGCCGCTGCGTTGGGTTTGGCCGCTGGGTTCTATAATACCGGCATCACCTACATATACAAACTCTTGCTCCAAGTATAACTGCCACACGGCGGCGTTGATGATTAAGTTTTTGTGCGCGCGCCAAATCATACCAAGGTCTGTGCCATAGGCGCTGGGCAGATTCTTTTTGTCATTTCGGTTCAGCACCACGCGGCTATCGTTGCTATGAAATCCTTTACCGTTTTTGAGATATAGCTGTAAATCGGGGCTGTAATTATACAGGATATTTAGTTTGGGGCTAAGTATAGTAGACTCTTGTGAAAGTGGATTGTAGCTGGTAGCAAGCTTGTCGTAGTAATTGAACGAAAAATTATCGGCCCGCAAACCTGGCTGAATTAGAAATTTGCCTAGCTCAATTTCCGCATTTACAAACGCCGAAATGTTGGTTTCGTTTATATCGCCGTACTGATATTGGATGAGGGTAGTTTGGCGGTTCTTGGTATGGCTCAGTTCGTTATCCATGCTTTGGTCGTTGCGGTAACCTACACCAGTTTTTACCAAAATGTTTTTATTTAGCACTTCAATATTTTTGCCATACTCTACCTGTCCGCCAAATAAATTGCGGTCTTCATATTGGCGAATTTGGTCGCCATTTACGCTATCCTCCAAAAAATAAGTAAAGTTGGAGAACAACTCAAATTTATAATTAGAATAAAAGAAGTTGGTTTTTACATAATCATTTTTGCCCAAAAGCGTGGTGTAATCCATCCACACATTACTGCGCGATGTGTTGCCACCCTCAGTATCATCAATGGCGCCAAAACGGCCAATGGTATTATTTTCTACCGCGCGGTTGGGTACTTGCCCCGAAGCATCCCACTGGCTAGTAAAGTGCGAGGCAGAAATTGTCATGTGGGAATTTTCGCTTAGTTGATTTTTATAGCGCGCCAAAAAATTGGTCCGGCCAAAATTTTGCGAGCTTGTAAACGGCCCATCGGTTTTGTTGTATTCTGTAGCAATGTAAGCACTTTGTTTGTCGGTGTTCAGCAGGTTAATTAGCCCAACAAACCGCTTGGTGTTAAACTGCCCACCTTCAATTTTTATCAAATTTTCGTTTAGCTGGTCTTTTAGTTTTAAATCTACATAGCCGGCGGTGGTAAAATTTCCTTTCTCGGCATCGTATGGGCCTTTGCCAAAGTTTATTTTTTCTATGGTTTCGGGTATTACAAAATGCAGGTCTGCATAGCCTTGACCATGGGCGTGGCTTACCATGTTAACGGGCATATTTTCTACACTAATGGCTACATCTGTACCATGGTCAATATCAAAACCGCGCAAAAAAAGTTGCTCCGCTTTGCCGCCACCCGCGTGTTGCCCTATCATGAGGCCGGGTACTTTGGTGAGTACCTCTTGAGAGTTTTGCATGGGCGCAGTTTTTATATTTACATCCGAAAAAAGATTGAGGGCATCAGGCCTATTGGAAATACGAATATCGCTTAATTGTACAGAGTTTACGTCGAGCTTGATCGTCATGAGTTTGGTAAGATCATTTACACGTTTGACCACACTTTGATAACCGAGTAAACTTATAATAAGTGTATCTCCCTCCTTTATATCGTCAATGGTAAAATTGCCTGCATCGTCACTATGAGTATGATTGATGCGGGTGTTGGTATATATATTTACTTGTGCAATACCATTATTTTTGTTGTCCACTACTTTGCCTGTAAATGTTTGGGCCAGTAATTGCAAGCACACTAACTGAAGAATGCCAGCGAGAATTATTTTTCTGTTCATATTTATGTAGGGAATCTATTTTTTAAACAAAACTTACGAGCAATTTGCAGGATTGGATTTTTGTAGGTGTATAGTTTGAAGTTGCACTACTAATTTTTTAGACATGGATGTATTGAGTTGCAGAACTTTATGGTGGTATTTGCACCTGAGGTGCAAATTATATAACAGCTTGAAGAAGCACGTTTTTTTTATTAAAAAAATATTTTCCTTCAATGCACTGATTTTGCTGCATCCTGTATGTTCTTAACTTTTTTTTGTAAAAAATAGTAATGTTTAAAAATCCATTAATGCCCGTAATGCGTAAATATTGCACAACAAAATAATTTAAAATTATGAAAAGAATGAAAACGTATTTATTAGCCAGCGCAGTAGCGCTCATCGGAATGGGAGTTTTGCTCTCTGCCGATCACATTGATGCACCAGCTGTAAAAGGAACTTCTGCTGACATCACAGATTTTTATGCCTTTCGGGCACAAAACACAAGCAACATTGCATTTGTGGTAAACTACTCTGGACTTATGAGCCCAGCAGATACCAAAAATGCCACGTTTGACGAAAACGTATTGACTGAGATTAATATTGACACAGACGGTGATGCAGTAGAAAATTTGGTAATTCAGGCAATTCGCCGTGGAGACAAAATGTACTTTTTTGGACCAGTAGCACCAGCAGCCGTTGGAACTTCTAGCACAATTATGACATCTGTTGTACCACAAATTGTAACTATTACTCCATCAGGAAGTACTGCAATTGTAGCCGAAGCAAATGGTATGAAGTTTTTTGCAGGGCCACGTGACGATCCGTTTTTCTTTGACTTTGCTCGTTACAACGAAATTCTTGCCGGTAACGCACCTACTGGATTCAACAATCCTGGAGATGATACCTTTAAAGGAACTAATGTAATGTCTATCGTGGTAGAAGTGCCTAAATCAATGATTGGTGGTTCAGGAATGATAAATACTTGGGTAGAATCTAAAAGCAAATAATCTATATATAAACAGAACAATATTTTAATAATATAAAAAATAATAATCATGAAAATAAAAAACATATTACTAGCAGGCATGACTTGCTTATTAGCCCTTGGATTTACAAGTTGTAAAGATGATCCGGATACTGATACGCCGCAGGCACCAGATTTTAGTGGAACATACTTACAAAGAGATCAAATGGCGCGTCCAGCAATCAACACAGTATTTGTAGATGCTGCAGATAAAAATACATTTAACACTACACCACCTTCTGCACAAGGAGCTGCTTTTCAATCAAAATTTCAGGCGAAATTGAACGGCCTTAATGCTTTTGCAGGTGGTGCTTACACTACTAATTTATTAACCTTTACTGATGTACAATTTACTACAGCATTGGCTACGGATGTACTAACAGTAGATTTGGATGGTGTAACTTCTTTTTTCAACGGTACACAAGTACTTACTGGTCGTGCGTTGAACGATGATGTTATTACTACTGAATTAATCTTAATCTTTGGTGGTCCAACAGGTGGTGACAACCCAGCATTGACAGATGATAATGTAGATCAAAATGATAAAGCGTTTGACGTTGCATTTCCTTACGTAGCTTCACCACACCTTTAATTTTTAAATATTTTGAGCGTTCCGTTTGCGCGGAGCGCTCATTTTTTTTGCCTAAAATAAAAAAAAACTCCACTAAAACCACTAAAAATTTTATAAAATGAAACTAACACACCTTCTAATTTCACTTATCGTTTTAGCTTTTTCCCTAAGCAGTTGCAACGATACGGGTGTAGAGCCAAAAAGCAATGATGAGCAAATAGCTCAAGCAGCGGACTACGAAAAATACCTATCACCCGATAGTAATCCTGCTGCAGAATTGGCCAATGAGAATCTTGATTTTTGGCAAAAAAAGTTAGAAGCGCAGCCATCACAATTTCCTTACCGTAGCAAGATAGCCGCTGCTCAGTCACAGCTTTTTGAACAAACGGGTGACATTGCCATGTTGCATGGCGCCTACGAAAATTTGAAAGAAGTAAACAAAAGTTATGATAATAAGCAAGCGGGTGCATTGCGCTCATTTGCACACAATTGTATCAGCCAGCACAAATTTCAAGAGGCTTATGATGCGCTAAAAATTGCTGAAGAAAATAAAGGTGAATTGATTGAAACCCAAAAAATGCTTTTCGATGTATGCCTAGAACTTGGTAAAAAAGACGAAGCTGAAAAATACTTACAGCTTATTGAAAGTGAGCCAGGCTTTGAATACAACATACGATTAGCCAAATGGATGGATCATGAAGGCAACCTTGATAGTACCATAACCCTTATGGAAACTGCCCTAGCCGAGGTTGAAGCAAATAAAAATGAAGGGCTAATCTTATGGAGCGTAACCAACCTAGGCGACTACTATGGCCATGCGGGTAGAATTAAAGATTCATACAATATGTACCTGAAGGCATTATCTATTGATCCAAACAATAGCTATGCGCTAAAAGGAATTGCATGGATAGCTTATAGCCATGATAAAAATATTGATGAGGCAAAACGAATTTTGGTAGCGCTACGAAAAATAAAAGACATTCCAGATTACGACCTGCGCCTCGCCGAGATTGCCGATTATCAAGGTAATGAAATTGAGAAGAAAGATTATTTAGCATCATTTTTGGAAAAAATAAAAGACCCAAATTATGGCGATATGTATAATGCGTATGAAGTAGGCATAGTAACTGAGGACATGCCCAATTTGGCACGTGCCATGGAGCTTGGTAATATTGAAGTAAGTAATCGTCCTACGGCAATGAGCTATTCGATACAAGCCTGGGCATACCACAAAAATAATGAGAATGAAAAAGCATTAGAGATTATTGAGCAACACGTAGCGGGCAAAACCACCGAACCCGCAGCGCAGTATAGAATGGCTGCGATATACAAAGCCAATAATCTAAACGAACGGGTGCAGGGATTAAAAGCTGATTTAGAAGGCAGCGTTTATGAATTGGGCCCGGTTATGGGGAGAAAGATCGGTAGTTTGTAGGGAGCTACCATCTTTACAGCAACGCCTAGGGTCGCTTGCGAAACTGGCGTTGTGGTTTTTTTTTACAAAGAAGTCATCACTATTATAGTGATGGCTTTTTTGTTTTTTAGCTGAGCCAAATTACCTTTTGATGATTGCTCTAAATACTACATCGGGTTTTGCCTCCATCACACGCTATATTTTGTAAAATGTGGTGGATTGCTAAAATCTTTAACATTTAGAGATTACTTTCGGAGTTCCAAATTTTACAATCTTATGAAAACACTTGCAATTAGAAAGCTGCTACGAATAAATTCCTACGTCAAATTATTTTTGGTTCTCTTTACTATTATGGCTTTAGGCTTTGTTTCCAATGCGCAATCTGTCGTGGTATCTGGCTTTTCAGGCACTTGTGCTGAAGCAAATGGTACTTATAGTGACCAAGGGAATTATCTTTATCGGGCAAATGGATTAGTCCAATATTTTATTGATATTAGTGGTCCTAATTGGGTCATTCGAAGTGAACAAGGAATAAATGTTGTGCATAAAACCTTTGCTTTGGCCACTATAAATAATCCCAATATACCACCTTGCACGGGTTGGACCAACCAGAGCGGCTGTACAGGAACAGCTGTGCTAAGTGGTGGGTGTCAGTCTGCCTCATCTGCTTGCAATATCACTCATACTGGCGGGCCGCTGACGCAAACAGTTTGTGTAGGCGCGCCTATTCAAACTCTAACTTTTTCTACAGTTTCGGCTACAAACGTTTCTGTAGGCAATATGCCCCCAGGTGTATCTGCACAATTTACTGGTAATGCCTCGGCGGGTACAATTACTGTCAGTGGCACGCCTTCGTCAATTCCCACTTCACCGCCTTATAATCCCAACCTTTTTGTTACAGCAATTGGAGGTACTTGTACTGGAATCAATTTTGTAAACTTTGTAATAAATCTAAGACCGCAACCCAATATTAGTATTACGGGTTCTACAAATTCAACGAGCTGTACGACACCCAATGGTTCTGCTACTGTTAGCGGAAGTGGTGGTACTGGTAACTTAACCTATAACTGGACACCAAGTGGTGGGACAGGTATCACAGCTAATTCATTATCGCCTGGCACTTATGTATGCGCAGTAACTGATGCCAATGGTTGTTCAAAAACAACCTCTGTAAATATTGCCGCCCCCCCAACAATTAATGCTAATATTACTGCACTGACCAATCCTCCTTGCTCAGGTGGCACAGGTTCTGCCACTGTTACTGCCACGGGTGGTACGGGTACTCTAAGTTATAATTGGGCGCCCTTTGGAGGCACAAGTGCTACAGCATCTGGTCTTACGACAGGTGTTTATACGGTTACAGTAACTGACGGAG
>JBBSPP010000036.1:0-11821 GCA_038258625.1 Chitinophagales bacterium | reverse complement strand
GAAAGCACTTCCTTTTATTGATGATATAAGCAAGGGAAAATTATCCTACGGAGAAGTGAATAAAATAATTGCCACCCCCGAAAGTTATTATAAGCAATTAGTAAAATCAAAACTTCGGGAGCCAGAAATTGGTGAAAGCATTTTGAATCGTGAGCTAAAACATGAAGCACTCGAAAGTTATGTGCGCATCGTTAATGAGCTGCATGACTCACCGGGCCCAGTTCGATTTAAGGTTACAAATGATTTGTCAGCTACTGAGCTTTATTACCTCATGGTGTTGTGCAGCGACGAAATTTATACAAGCTCCTTTACCGGTTTATACTCCAGAATGTTGGAGCGCATGACCCCACAAAAAGGAAATGACTTTTTGGATTCCTTGAACAAAGACAAGTTCAGAACTTTTATTAGAATGAGCGCCGGCTATAATGTGTTGGATACTTTTTTGCGCACCATGACGGAGCAGGATAAGTATAAACTGATGGCATCTTTCGTACACGATATTGATAAAAATACCGAAACAGATTTGGAAGATGCTGTGGATGTTGCCGATGCCTTGGCAAGTATCAATGATGAAAAAACGCTCAAGTTTTTGCGCGAAGAGTTGAAGAAAGATTATGAGCGAACTTACGAGGAGGATAATAAACGTGGGTTGGTAATTTATTTTTTATTACACACATTGTCTAATGCAATTTTGCACCCCGAAGATACTAGTGATAAATTACAGCAGGTACTAAAAATTCCGCCCATTACAAATGTACCCTATGCAGATTTGGTTGATGATAGCGGCACTGTGTATCAACAACATTTTTTCTATGGCGATGAAGATGGTAAAAGTAGTTTGGCTAGTTTTTTGACGCGATTCCCCAGCAGTGGTTGGACAATTACGCAGGGCAAACAATGGATAAAAATTGCTTCTAAATCTGGCAAGCCGGTAGTGATTTATGCCAACCAACCCTTAGAAGAACCAGCCGATGAAGAGGCACAATTGGCGCTAAATAATTATTTGATAAATAATAATATTAAGCCCGGCATCCTTGTACACCGCGGGCATAGTTATCACTTACCAAGCACACTAAAATATATTGGACCCAACCATCGCATAGTAATTTTGGGTTCGTGTGGCGGCTATCACAATCTCGCAACCATCTTAGATCAGAGCGAGGATGCGCATATTATATCGAGTAAGCAAACCGGCACTATGCATGTAAATGACCCACTTTTAAAATTAATAAACGACCAATTACAAGCAGGCAAAGCTGTAGAGTGGTTACCTATTTGGAAACAACTTGGCGGCATGATGACCACGCCAAACAACAAAGATTTATTCAACGATTATGTACCACCGCACAAAAATATGGGCGCCCTTTTCTTAAAGGCATTTAAGATTCAGATGGCTGATATGGAAAGTGGTGGGCCTGAATAATTAACATAATTACAAACTTCCAAAGTCTATTGAAAAAATTAGTCAAACAGACTTTGGGAGTTTATTTTATTATTTCCCTGTTACATCAACGCTGCCTTCCCATTGGCTACTTTTTAAAAAGATTAATCGGAACTGGGCCACACTTTCTTTCTATTTTCTTCCCAAAACTCTTTAATGCGCACCGTCAGTATTTCATGATTTAGCGAATAGTCTATTGCCAAATCAATCAGCTGCACACCCGTTGTTTCTAATGCAGTATATAAGTTTTTCTCAAACTCTGTAACCGATGTTGGGCGATAACCCGTGGCGCCAAAACTCTCAGCATATTTCACAAAATCGGGGTTACCATAATCCAATCCGTACGATGCAAATCCCTCGCCTTCTTGTTTCCATTTTATCATTCCGTAAGCATTGTCGTTCAGGATTATTACCACCAAATCTAATTTTAACCGCACCGCAGTTTCTAACTCTTGCGAGTTCATCATAAATCCACCATCACCATTTATTGAAATAACTTTTGTATTCGGGTACAATTCTTTTGCCATCATAGCTGAGGCTAAGCCTGCGCCCATAGTTGCCAACGCATTATCAAGCAGCAACGTATTTTGCGCATAAGCAGGATAATTTCTTGCAAACCATATTTTATAAATTCCATTATCTAGCGTTACAATTCCATCATTCGGCAAGGTATCGCGCGTAATTTTCACCAATCGTTGTGGCAATATCGGGAAGCGATTGTCGTTTTCGTATTTTGCTAAATGACAACTCACTGTATTTTTTACTTTCATAAAAAAATCAATATTCCACTGCTTAGCAATTGGTTTTAATCCCTCGGTAAGTTGGTGAATACTCGCCGCAATATCAACAATCACATTTAGATGCGGAAAATATACTTCATCAATTTCGGCAGGAAAAAAGTTGACGTGTATCACTTTTCGGTCATCACTTGTGTGCATAAAAAATGGTGGCTTTTCTATCGTATCATGCCCTACATTTATTATCAGATCAGCATCACTTATAGCTTCGTGCAAAAAATCATAATCACTCAATGCCGCCGTACCGAGGTATAACGGGTGACGCTCGTCTATAATTCCTTTTCCTAATTGTGTATCAAAAAACGGAATGCCGGTCCTATCCACAAAAGTGGTGAGTGCTTCACTCGCCCGTTTTCTATTTGCACCCGCACCCAAGAGTAACAATGGTTTTTTTGCAGATTCAATTATTTTTATAGCTTCTGAAATTGAGTCTTCGTTGGCCGTCGGAATTTTAAAATCTACTACATCAAATATCCTTGGCTCGCTCACTTCTTCTTGTGCAATATCTTCAGGCAATTCGATGTGCACCGCGCCTGGTCGCTCCTCTTGCGCTAGCCTAAAAGCTTCGCGCACTATAGATGGAGTGTGCGCGCCATGCGTTATTTGCTTCGTAAACTTTGCAAGCGGCCGCATCATTTCTACTACATCAATTATTTGAAACCGCCCTTGCTTACTCGTCTTAATGGGCTTTTGCCCCGTAATCATCAGCATAGGCATTGCGCCCAATTGTGCGTAAGCCGCCGGCGTTACCAAGTTGGTTGCACCCGGCCCGAGGGTAGCTAAACACACGCCCGCTTTCCCCGTGAGGCGGCCGTAAGTTGCCGCCATAAAACCCGCTCCTTGTTCATGCCGCGTCAGTACAAATTTTATTTTTCCTGACTTCCTAATAGATTCCAGTAGGTCAAGATTTTCTTCGCCTGGTATGCCAAAAATATATTCAACGCCCTCGTTTTCCAATGCTTTTATAAATAGGTCTGATGTTTTCATGTTTTTATTTTTATTAAGATTATTGCGTAGAATGATGCTGGCATTTCTACCATTATTCAAGTTATGATTCAAAAAGTTTTGCTCGCATAAATTTATATTTTTTTTGGTAAAACGAGGGTAAAAAATATTTCTGGGATGCGCCGCGGTAATTTATTATAAAAGGCAACCTAAAAATTATAACTATTTTTATAAAAAATAACGATAAGAAAAAAAATATTTATGTCTAAAAAAATTGGACTTAGAGATGCTATTTCAATTGGCATTGGCGGCATGGTTGGCGGCGGCATTTTCGCGGTGCTTGGGCTGGCGGTATCGTTGGCAAAAGGGGGTACGCCAGTTGCATTTTTATTCGCAGGTATCATTGCTTTACTCACCGCATATTCTTACGCCAAACTCTCAAAAAAATATCCTGAAAATGGCGGCACGGTAAAATTTATACATCAACAATTTGGCGAAGGTATTTTTGCTGGGGGTATAAATAATTTATTATGGATTAGCTACATCGTCATGTTGGCACTTTACGCATCCGCATTTGGTTCTTATGGAGCCGAGTAAATTTCCATAACTGGCAACAAGGAAATTGATGTGCGCCTTTTTCAAACAGCCATTATTTTATTTGCCTTACTAATTAATTATTTGAGTGTAAAACTAGTCAGTGAAATAGAATCGATTGCCGTAGTCATAAAACTGCTTATCCTCATTGCATTTATAGGCGTTGGTTTTTATGGTTTTTCTATACATCCCGAAAATCTGCAACAACTTTCTCCAAGCAGTTATGAAAATCCATTTTTAATCCTTTCTGGCGGCATGGTAATTTTTGTGGCTTACGAGGGATTTGAATTAATTGCCAACTCTATTGCAGATTTAAAAGACTACCAAAAAAATACTGAGAAAGCATATTTTGGCGCAGTAGGATTTGTGGTTATTCTATATATTTTAATAGCCATAGTCACCGTTGGGGCATTGCCTTTTGAAGAAATAGCGAGTGCCAAAGATTACGTGTTGGCCAAAGCCGCGGAACCAACCCTAGGGCAAATAGGATTTACTATTATTACCATCACAGCCCTAATATCTACATTCTCGGCTATTAATGCTACCGTGCTAGGTAGCGGTAGGGTCAATTACGATATTGCAAACGACCATGAATTGCCGCAGTTTTTTACACGAAATTATTGGGGAAAGCCCGTCGGATTTATCATCACGGCATTGCTTTCCATTTTGCTGGTCAACGTATTTAATTTGCAAAGTATTTCCACCGCAGGCAGTGCGGGTTTTTTATTAATTTTTTGTATTGTCAATTATATAGGGTTTAAAAAATACAAAGAATTAGAATCAAAAAAATGGATTCACTTGGTAGCTTGCCTGCTTTGCCTGCTGGCTTTTCTCACATTACTTATTCAGCAATTTGGGCAAAATAAAAATGGTGTGGTAGTAGCCGTTGGTATTATAATATTAAGTTTTTTGATAGAATATATTTACAAAAAAAATTTACACTCCACGTGAAATCAATAGTAAAAACAACCACCGTCCAAAACATGTTCAGAATTGCTTTGGCCGTTTTTATAACGTTTGCTGGCTATAGCCACCTTACGTTTCACCGCTCAGATTTTCAAGCCCAAGTACCAGATTGGGTGCCAATGAGTAAAGATATGGTAGTCATACTATCAGGCATTGTTGAAATTGTTTTGGGCGTGGGTATTGCCTTTTGGAAATCCCAACGTGCAAAATTTGGTTGGGCGTTGACCATATTTTTTGTACTAATATTTCCTGGAAACCTTGATCAATATATTCATAGCAAAAATTCTTTTGGCGGAATGGATAATGATACTGCTCGGTTCATTCGATTATTTTTTCAGCCAGTGCTAATAGTTTGGGCGTTATGGTGCACAGGGGCGTGGCAATCATGGAAAATCAATCGTGTCAAAAACAAATATTGCTTGCTTTAAACTTCTACTTTTAAAAAAATAAATACAAAAAAAATACAATTTCATGCACAACATATTCAAAATTTTATTCCCCTGTTTTATAATCGTCTTGCTTTCAGCTTGTGCCTCAAAAAAAATAAAGAAGGTAGCATACTTGCAAGATTCCAAAGCCTTGGTAACATCTTACCCCAAACTCAATATTTTTAAAACCAGAAAATCAAAAAAAAATCCTGTGATTATTTTTATTTATGGAGGTTCATGGCAGTCGGGCAATAAAGATTTGTATAGTTTTTTGGGCAGAAATTTAGCTAAAAAAGATATTGTAACCGTAATACCAAATTATACGCTCAGCCCCCACGGCAATTACAACACCATGGCGCAAGAAGTAGCAGCGGCTATTGATTGGACATACAATAATATCTCAACATATAACTGCGACCCAGAACAAATTTTCTTGATGGGACACTCGGCCGGCGGGCATTTAATTGCACTTGTTGGTACCAATCCCAAATACTTAAAAAATATTGAAATGGTAAAAGGCATAATTCTAAATGATGCCGCAGGCCTAGATATGTATTCTTATTTGCAAAAAAATCCGCCCACATCAGCGCAACATTATGATGTAACCTGGACCAAAAATCCAGATAACTGGAAGGACGCTTCGCCCATTTATTTTTTATCAGAAAAAACGCCGCCCGTTTTAATTTATACTGGCACAAAATCCTATCCATCGATTATTTCCGGCAGCCAAGATTTTGTAAAAAAATTGAATGCGTTTCAACCGAGTGTAGAAATAAAATACCTGAATAAAAAACATGTACCTATGATGTTTCAGTTTATCAAACCTTGGAATAAACGCTATGAAGAGATAACTGACTTCATAAAAATTCAAAAAATTGACTAATACTCAAATCTTCATAAAAATATGCGGATTTTAATTTTAGGTTTATTCATTTCTCTCTACTGACAGCGATAATAATTAATTATTTTTGCCCAATTATTATGAATATAAAAATAAACATAACCATTATTGGTACGGGAAACGTGGGTCGCACAATTGCCAAGGAATTAATTGATACCGAAATTCCGATGCACATCAACATTCAAGATCCCGCGCATATTATTGAAGCGGTAAAACAAGATTTGCGGCACGCCACTTCATATAGCAAAGTTTGCACCATTACGTGGAATGAAAATATGCTCAATGAAGCCGATTATATTTTTATCAGCGCGGCACAACAAGCTACAACGATTGGCAATCGGCTCGACAAAGCGCAAGGGCATATTGATATGGCGTATGATATTTTTAAACAATACAAACCTACTGCGGATGCGCGTATAATTGTGATTACAAATCCTGTGGATGTGATGACATATCATGCCTGGAAAGCGAGCGGGCTGCCCAAAGAGAGCGTGATTGGCACCGGCACTTTTTTGGAAACCCTTCGTTTTGATTATTATCTCTCGCAGCTTTTTAATGTAGAACCAAAAGATGCAAAAGGTATTTTATTGGGCGAACATGGGAACTCTGCGGTGATTGCTTTTTCCCAGACAAAAATTGAGGGCAAAACTGCTGACGAAGAAATAATAAAAAAAGCAGCCCAAATGGCCATCAACGCACCTTATAAAATACGAGAAGCGGGCGAATATACAAAGTACGCCATCGCAAAATGTGCGGTAGGAATTTTTAAAGGCATTCATTTAAAAGAAAATATGACAATCCCAGCGGGATTAATTTTAAATAAAAAAAATTGCGAGCTGCTAGGCTGCGAACCTATTTGCTTAAGCACGCTAGTTACAATATCGGACGGTGTGTTTTCACAAGGTGATTTGTCGCAATTAAATGAGAGTGAAATTGCCGAGCTGAAAGAAAGTGCGCGCATAGTACAGACCCATACCTTAGTATAATTGTATCTTCGAGGCATGGAAATTTTTCACCTTTTTTCGTTGCTTATTGTTTTGGTAGCGGCATTTGCTTACATTAATTATCGGTACATAAAACTGCCCAACGCAATTGGGCTAATGTTAGTTTCGCTTATTTTTTCCATAGGCTTAATTATTGCTGGGCAAATGAATTACGGCATTGCGGAGGTGATGCGCAATTGGCTTGGCAATTTTAATTTCTCCGAATTGTTGTTGGATTCCATGCTCAGCTTTATGCTTTTTGCCGGTGCTATTCACGTGCGGTTTGAAGATTTAAAACAAGAGCGCTTGCCAATTATTATTTTCTCAACAATCAGTGTTGTGCTAAACACGATTTTAGTGGGCTCAGTTTTCTTTTATATTTTTCCTGTTTTCGGTTTTGATATTCCGTACATCCATTGCCTATTATTTGGTTCGTTGGTCTCCCCCACCGATCCAATTGCGGTAATGAGTATCCTCAAACAAGCGGGCGTTTCAAAATCGTTGGAAACAAAAATTGCTGGCGAATCACTCTTTAATGATGGGGTGGCGGTTGTGGTTTTTCTTTCACTACTCCATGTAGCACGAAGTAGTTCGGGCGAATTTCATATAGATCAAGTACTCATTCTTTTTGCAAAAGAAGCCGCGGGTGGTTTACTGTTAGGCTTGGTATTTGGATGGGTGGGTTACAAATTGATGAGCACAATTGATAATTATACTGTGGAAGTTATTATCACGTTGGCGGTTGTGATGGGCGGTTATACATTGGCATATTACACCCATGTAAGTGGTCCGTTGGCCATGGTGGTGGCCGGATTAATTACGGGCAATCATGGCAAAGAACTTGGCATGAGCGCAATGACGGCAGATTATGTTGACAAATTTTGGGAGGTGATTGATGAAATTTTAAACGCCTCGCTCTTCGTTTTAATTGGGCTAGAACTTATACTTATTGAGGTGAGCCCTACTACAATAATCGTAGGTGCAATTGCAATTATTATTGGATTGGTAGCGCGCTATATCACACTTTATATTCCTTCATTACTAATTCGCTTTCGCGAAAAAATTGGTCAAAAAACATTATTGCTTTTAACCTGGGGCGGATTGCGCGGTGGTATTTCGGTAGCCTTAGCACTTTCGCTAACGGCAGATTTACACAAAGATTTATTTGTAACGGTTACTTATTTGGTGGTTTGTTTTTCAATAATTGTGCAGGGACTTACAGTTGGCAAGTTGGCTAAAAAATTGGCGTTGTAGGTAGTGATAAAAAATTATTCACTCCATCGATAGCTTTCATTTTCAATTTCGGCTAGGCTCAAAATTCTGTCAACAACTGTGGCGGCTAATTCCTCAAATGTTTTTGGTTTAGAATAAAATGATGGCGACGCCGGACAAATAATTCCACCGGCTTCCGTAACCGTTTTCATATTATTTATGTGTATTAAATTGTAGGGTGTATCACGTGCTACGCAAATAAGTTTTCGTCTTTCCTTTAGCATTACATCGGCGGCGCGGGCTATTAAATTATCGCTGGTGCCGGCGGCTATCCGTCCCATTGTGCCCATACTACACGGGCAAATTATGAGCGTATCAAAACTACTACTGCCGCTGGCGAAGGGTGCGTAATAATCTTTTGAATCATAAATTTTGAACGGAAAATTTTTATAATCTTCGTTATCCAATTCGTACTTCCAAACGTCTTGCGCATTGTTGCTCATCACCACACCCACTTCTAGATTTTCTTTTTTTGCAAGTTTATCTAACAAAACTTTGGCATAAATAGCACCCGATGCACCTGTAACCCCTACCACAATTTTTCGTCCCATAAGTTGTACTTTATTTTTTAACTTTACAAATATCGTTTCCTTTTACGAATCGCTTTCTTAAATTCGCTTTTCGCTAAAAAATAAGTAATCAATAATAAAAACAGTTCGCATGAAAAAGACACTCACTATCTTAGGAATATTATTTTTTGTAGCCAGCATAGCTTTTAATTTTCCTACAAAAACGATTGCCGCACCCGCCAAAGCCGAAGAAGTAAATTGGATGGAGTGGGACAAGGCGCAAGCCTACATGAAACAAACGCCAAAGAAAGCATACATTGATATGTACACTACTTGGTGCCATTGGTGCAAGGTGATGGATAAGCAAACACTCTCCAACCCAAACGTTGTAAAATATTTGAATGAAAATTTTTATGCCGTTCGATTTAATGCCGAGAGTAAAGAGGATGTTGTTTTTAACGGAAAAACCTATAAATACGATGCTTCACGCAAAGCGCACGAATTGGCCATTGAATTAATGAACGGTAAACTTACGTTCCCAACATCCGTTTTTTTGGAAGAAGGATTTAACCAGCCACAACCCGTGCCCGGCTATTTAAAAATAAACGACATGGAAATGATATTAAAATACATGGCCGAAGGTAAAAACAAAACCATGCCATGGACCAAGTGGCAAGAAGATTTTAAGCCGGAGTGGAAGTAATTTTTCATACAAAGAACAATCATCGCCCCTATTTATTGGGACGATTTTTTTAGTCAATTATTAAAGTTGTCAGCCTCTGTTAATGATTATAATTACATTATTTTTACGGCATGGGAAGAATATTTGAGGTACGAAAAGCAGCCATGTTTGCGCGCTATGATAAAATGGCCAAAAACTTTACACGCATAGGAAAAGAAATTGCGATAGCCGTAAAAGCTAGTGGCCCCGACCCCGACACCAATGCCGCCCTGCGCCGTTGTTACCAAAATGCCAAATCAGTGAACATGCCCAAAGACCGTGTGGAAGCGGCCATTAAGCGGGCAATGGGAAAAGACACATCGAACTATGATGAAGTTTTGTATGAAGGTTATGGCCCGCACGGCGTAGCCATTTTAGTAGAAACTGCTACCGATAATACGACCCGAACTGTGGCAAATGTGCGCATGATTTTTAATAAAAATAATGGCTCGATGGGCAATAGTGGTAGTGTGGTTTTTCAATTTGATCGCATGGGAGAATTTAAAATTCATGCCGAAAAAATAAACCTAGAAGAATTTGAACTAGAAGGAATTGACTATGGTATGGAAGATATTGGCGAAGATGAAGATGGCAATATTGTAATCCGCACAGGCTTTTCTGATTTTGGAACCATGAGTGATTTTTTAGAATCAAAAAAAATTGAACTTATAAATTCTGAACCTACGTATCTACCCGCTACAACTGTAAGCCTCGAAGATGAGCAAGCAAATGAAGTGCTTGAACTTGTGGCGAAACTAGAAGAAGACGAGGACGTGCAAAAGGTGTATCATAATTTAAGCTAGCCACACATGACATTTACAAAAAAAGCATTTTCAATTTTTGAACAATCTATTCTTGATTATCATCAAAAAGATAATATCGATACTCCGATCTATAATCCTTATGGTGATGGCGACATAGAAAATATACTTTACAAAAAAAATTGGATTGACACTGTACAATGGCATTTAGAAGATGAAATTCGCCGCCCCGAAATTGCGCCCGAAGAAGGCATGAAATTTAAGCGCCGCATAGATGCATCTAATCAAGACCGTACAGATTTGGTTGAAGATTTAGATACTTGGTTTTATAATAAATATCATGCGGTAAAGATTTTGGACAATGCAACGTTTAATACCGAAAGTCCCGCTTGGGCATTTGATAGATTATCAATTTTGGCGTTGAAAATTTATCACATGAATGTAGAGGCAACGGACGCCGAAAAAAGCGACGAGCATAGGAAAACTTGCCAAGCAAAAGTGGATGTGCTGAAAACACAAAAAGTTGATTTAATACAGGCGATAGAAGAACTTTTACAACAGTTTGAGAAAGGCGAAAAATACATGAAAGTGTATAAGCAAATGAAAATGTATAACGACCCAAACCTTAACCCGGCGCTTCAAAAAAAATAAACTTATGGAAACGATCCTCATCATCCGACTCTCGGCTATGGGTGACGTTGCCATTGCAGCGCCTGTGTTGCAACAGGTAGCAAAAACATATCCTGATAAAAAAATACTGCTGCTTACGCGAAGTGCCTTTTTCCCGATATTTGAATTTACCAACCCCAGCGTAGAGCTTATTGCTGTTGACGATTTTTTAAAGAATGGTATTTTTGGTTTATATCAACTATTTGTAAAACTTAAGCAGTTTGAGATAGATAAAATAGCAGATTTTCATAATGTGCTACGTACAAACGTGTTGCGGTTTTTTTACAGGTTTACAAAAACTGTGTGGGTAAGCATTGATAAAAACAGAAACGCTAAAAAAGAAATTACGCAGAAAAAAAAATCAAATGTTCATCAACTTCAGCGCGTATTTTCTGCCTATGCTGATGTGTTGGCAAAACTTGATTTACCCATTAACCTTGACAATAACCTCGTAGAAAATAATGCTGATAAAATAAATGCCCTAGGTTTTGCGCCAGGTAGCAAGCACGAAACAAAAAACTGGCAATCCAAAAATAATGCGCAACTTATTGAATATGTTTTGCAAAATTCGGATAAAGAAATCTATTTATTTGGCGATCCAAATTCTGAAAAAGAGTTGATAGAAAATTTGGCAACAGTTTCTGCGCGTGTAAAAACAACTTTTGAATTAACGCTTCTTGAGCAATTAAATTTAATTCAAAGTTTGCAGGTGGTAATAACAATGGACTCTGCAAATATGCACTTGGCATCAGCTGTTGGCACGCCCGTGGTTTCAGTGTGGTGCGCTACTAGTCCGTTAGTTGGTTTTTTGGGTTATGGGCAACCTGAAAATAG
>JBBSPP010000035.1:0-12031 GCA_038258625.1 Chitinophagales bacterium | reverse complement strand
CTTCTCTCTTTTCGAATCGTGGTTTGCGATCATCTTTATCAAAACCACCTTCTCTCTTTTCGAATCTTGGTTTTCGATCTTCCTTACTAAAATCTCCTTCACGTTTTTCAAATCGTGGTTTTCTATCACCAAATTCTTCGGGTTTAGACTGTGTATTGCGGCGTTGCGGTTTACCATCAGCGCTTTCTGCTCGCGGTGCGCGCGTAGCTTTTCGCTCTGCTGATTTAAAACCTTCGCTATCATTTTCACGGCGAGGTTTGCGTTCTGGGCGCTCCTTTTTCTCAAAATCGCCAGGACGTTTATCTCTGCTTGATGGTCTTGCAGATTTCTTTTCAAAATTGCCCGGCCGTTTTGACCTTGATTCGTTTTCTTCGCGTGGCAATTCTTTTTCAGCTGCTTCGCGCGAGATGGTGTTTTTACGTTCTTTTTTCATAACAAAAATTCTTTAATTAGTTAGTGATTTACATTGGCCAATTGACCGCAGGCAGCGTCTATATCTTTTCCTCGGCTATGGCGCAAACGGGCGTTCACTCTGTGTTTGGCTAGGTAAGCCATAAAACTATCCGTGCGTTCTTCGTTCGGCTTTGTAAACGTTGCAAACTGTATTGGGTTGTATTCTATAATGTTTACTTTACTCGGTATGCGCCGACAAATTTTTATCAAATTATCAGCATCTTCCTCGCTATCGTTTACGTTGCTAAATAAAATGTATTCGAACGTAATTGCGTTTTTGGTTGTTTTGTAATAATAATCCAGCGCCTCGGTAAGTACGGCAAGATTATTAGTTTCGTTAATCGGCATTATTTTATCACGCTTGGCATCACTAGCGGCATGGAGCGATAATGCTAAATTCACTCGCGGATTTTCATCCGCCAAGCGCATAATCATTTTTGAAATTCCTGCTGTAGAAACGGTAATTCTTTTGGGCGACATACCCATGCCATCTTCCGAAGTAATGAGTTCGATAGAGCGAATCATATTACCAAAATTGAGTAAGGGTTCGCCCATGCCCATAAAAACAATGTTGGTCAACGGCTTTTGAAAATGCTCAATGGCCTGCTGATTTATGATGGCGACTTGGTCATAAATTTCGTCAAAATCTATATTTCTTTTTCTATCAATGTAACCAGTAGCGCAAAATTTACAACTCAAACTACAACCTACTTGCGAGGATACGCAAGCCGTCATTCTATTCTCAGTTGGTATTAAAACACCTTCGATAAAATGCCCATCGTGCAATTGAAAACGGCTTTTGATGGTGCCATCGTTGGAGAATTGCTCGTGGTCAACCGTTACTTTATTTATAGTGTATTTTTCTTTTAAAGCTTCGCGAAATGATTTAGAAAGGTTCAGCATTTCGTCAATGCTACCTACATTTTTTTTCCAAATCCAATCTAGTATTTGAGGTGCTCGAAACCGTTTTTCGCCCAACGCGAGTACGGCGTCTTCTATTTCTTGTGTAGATAAATGTCTCAGATTTTCCATCTGTGAAGCTTTTTTAATGAAGCACAAAAGTATCGCTTTAATTATAAGTTGATAGTTGAAAGTTGAGAATGAAGGGTTAATGCTTGTATTATTACTTTTTATAAATGTGTTTTCTCGCCATCGCGTATGCTGTACAGTAGTTACATATTTGGGGAATAAAAAATATTAAACTTATGTCCATCTGGATCGGCAAACACGCAGACGTAATAATTGTTTTCCTCGTACATTGCGTTGTGGTCATTTTGTGGGTCGAACGATATTGTCCCACCCGCATTTTTTATTTCTTCCATCCATTTGTCCACTTCTTTTTTACTATCAGCAGAAAGTGAAAAAAGTATTTCGTTTCCAATTTTTAAATCAACTACTTCCATGCCACCATCAGATTGTAATCGCTCTTTGGTAAAAAAGTTGATTACAAAATTATTTTCCCCTATCGAAAAACTGGTGAGTTCGTCCGAGCTCATATCATCGTTCAACTTGAATCCAATCTGCGGATAAAATTTTCTTGTCTTCGCTATTTCGGCCACTGCAAGGTTCGCCCATATTTTTTTTGGTTGCATAATTTTTTATTTCTTCTCAGCCAATTCCATTACTTTTTCCAACGCTTTTGGAAATGATTTGCTCATTGATTCCTCATATTTTTCGGGCAAATCTATTTGCACAAAAATTGTGGTTATGTCATCGGTTTGGGTGATTGTGTAATCTTCACGAATGCCTTGCCAAGCTTTGGCCTCAGGACTTTCAGTATCTTTTTTGCCATTCTTAATAATTCCCTGATGTTCAAAAATCATATTGTGATAAGTATCGTTTCGCAAAATTTTGCTCAGTGTTCCGTTGCCATCGGGACCCCAAAAATGGACTTCGCCGCCTTCTTGCCAATCGGTTTCGGCGTGCGAACCCTCCATGAATGCCGCTGTCCATTTTGGATATGTTTCACTGCTCCAAAGTATGTCCCATACCTTTTCTCTTGTTGCTCTAATGTCTTGTTTAAATTCTTTTCTTTCCATGTTTTGTAGTTTTTAATTATTTTATAGGTTTAGCATCCAAAGTGGTTTCGCCAGTTTCCATATCAAAAGGAGAGGAAGCATGAATGTGCTTTATTTTCCATTCGCCATTTATTTTTTTATAACAAGTAGTTTCGCGCCACCACATGTCATTTTTTGTGCCGTCACTATTTGTGGCAATAATATGATTTAGGCTACTGCAAAAAGCAAGTTCTTCACTTGCATCAATGTTTACATTGGTCATTTCAAAATTTTTCAATTCGGCCATTTCCGAGAACCAATTTTCCAATCTTTTTACAACGGCATCTTTACCAATATTTTGTAATGGTGTCAGCAAATCAAATGAAATTACATCATCTGCCAACATGGAAACTGAAGATGAAACGTCTTGTAATTTTATGGCTTTCACTCGCTGTTCATTTATTTCTTCTATTTCGTTTTTTGCAGTTTCCATAATTTTTTTTGATGCTCACCCTTTTAAATCAAGGTGTTCTTTTAGATTTTAAAATGAACCTTTTCTCCATGCCTTATTCTGCCGCTACTTTTTTATTCAAGTTAAAATTCAGCCCAACTGTTCCCCAAGCATTGTCTTGTCTAAAATTTGAATTGGTCAAATTTGCACTATAGCCAAATTGCAATTGCAGTTTAATATTTTCCAAGCCGCCGCGAATCGTCAATGCTGGTTCTACTAAAAAATTACTTTTATTACTCCGCAAATAACCTATCTGATTTACACCATCAAAAATTAAATCGCCTTGTATATCATTATAATTCAAACTTACAAAGCGTGACGAGGCAGCCACCGTAAAATAGCGTGAAACGTAACCAATGTTAGGTTGAAAACCAAAGCGCAACGCCTTGGCTGAAATATCGCCTTTGGTGCCAGGGTTAGCACTTACAGTACTGGGCAAATGATTTTCTATACTACCGAAGCCTACGATGCCGTAGGTTTCAAAGCGTATTTTTTCGCTAAGTGCTTTGTAATAACCACCGCCGAGTTCTAAAAAATTTCCGCTACCACCGTTGCCATTGTCCAAATCAGGCGGAAAGAAAAATCCAAAATTTGCCATTACTGCAATTTTATCCGTCACGCCATACGCGCCTTGAAATTCGGCCTGATTTCCATTGCCCGAGAGTGTCAAATTTGTTTGGCCTTGACTGCCTATCAACGGAACATTTTGCGTGTTGGGGGAGTAAAATTTTGGGTTGCAACTAGTCAGCGCGATGGCGCAAAATATTATCAGGAGAGCCGTATTTGAATTGTTCATAATCTAGTGTTTTAACTCGATGCTAAATTATAAGTTTGAACAAGGCCCGATTTCTAAAATTGTCTTTTTAGGTTATAAAATAGCTACTCCTTTTTTAGCGTATGAAAATATTTGCAAAATTCGGTAATGCCGCACTGCATGCACTTTGGCGAACGCGCTACACATACATACCGCCCATGCAAGATGAGCCAATGATGCGCTTTGTGAACTAGGTCTTTAGGAATGTATTTTACCAATTGTGCTTCACTTTGTAATACATTTTTTGCATTGGTTAAGCCTATTCGATTGCTTACCCTAAACACATGCGTATCCACCGCCATGTTTGGTTGCCCATCGATTACACTCGTAATCACGTTGGCCGTTTTGCGCCCCACGCCCGGTAATTTTATTAGTTCATTGACCGTCATGGGTACTGCGCTGTCAAAGTCATTCACCATCATATTGGCCATGCCAATGAGGTGTTTTGTTTTGTTGTTTGGGTAGCTAATACTTTTTATTATTGGAAACAAATCATCAAACTCGGCCTTTGCTAATTCATTGACCGTTGGGTATTTTGCAAAAATATTGGGCGTTGTGAGGTTGACTCTTTTATCTGTGCATTGCGCGGAAAGTATCACCGCCGTAAGTAATTGGTAAGGCGTATCGTAGATTAGTTCTGTCTCCGCTTCGGGTACGTTTTTTTCAAAATAATCTATCACCCCTTCGTAACGCTGTTTTTTGGTCATGACAACAAATTTACACAGTCGTGCCTTCTTATCAATTTCTCGGTTAAATTTGTGAGCCATTATAGTTTTATGCAAAAGATATTTGTGTTGTTAATGTTATTCTGTTTAGCTTTTTCGGTTGGGCTAAAAGCCCAGGCAATTGTAGGGAATACAGAGCTATCGCGAGAGATGTACGCCAAGGCCAAAAATTATGTGGCGCAGCGAGATTACCCTAATGCGATTTTGGTGTTTAATCAATTGGCTGTAATGGAACCCAAAAATTTAATCTATCGGCGCGAGCTTGCTTATACATATTATTTGGGCCGCGATTTTAACCGCGCTATAAAAGTAATAGCCCCGCTTACCCGTGCCAAGGAAGCCGATGAGGAAACGTTTGTAACCGCCGGGCAAATTTATAATGCGCGCGGGTTTGGCAATCAGGCTTTTGACGCCATCGAAAAAGGTTTGAAAAAATTTCCCAAATCCGGCATGTTATATTCGGATTATGGCAATCTTTATCTACAACGAAAAAAATATTCAAAGGCGCAAACGGCTTGGGAAAAAGGCGTGAAAAATGATCCAAATTTTCACCTCAATTATTATAATTTGGCCAAGAGTTATTTTAAATCCAAGCAACCATTGTGGGCTATAATATATGGTGAGGCATTTGTAAATATGGAGCGGTACAGCACGCGCACCGAGGAAACAAAAAATATAATTTTTGATAGCTACAAACAATTAATTGCCAACAATCAATTGTTGGCAATGAGTACTGCAAAAGAAAAAAGACGTGCGGCAAAAAAACTTTCAGGCTTTGGCAAAAAAGTAAATGAAGTATATGCAAGTTTGTCGCCCATCGTTTTGGGCGGTGTGGATATTGATAATGCGGTAATGTTGCGCACTCGTTTTTTGTTGCAATGGGTATTGGTGGAGGATGAGAAATATCCCTACCAGCTTTTTACTTACCTAAATAATATGCTGGCCGATGGTCATTTTGAGGCTTACAACCAATGGCTTTTTGGAAAAGCGGCCAACGAAAAAAACTATATAAATTGGGTAAAAAAGAATGCCGAAGAATACCAAGCTTTTGAAAAATATTACTCCTCGCTACCCTTCAAAAATAAACCTGATCAATATTATAAATAACATAGGCTATGGACGTAAAAAGATTATTTGATTTATTGGCTTATTACCAAACACAGTTTGGAGATAAAGAGCTTTTATTCGCAAAAAAAAATGAGCAGTGGGAGGGACTTAAAATTAGCAAAATACGTGAGGAAGCCAAACAATTAGCTTACTCACTAACGAAACTAGGGCTTGCGCCGCACAAAGGTTCTGTGGAGAGTCAGGATAAGGTGGCCATCGTTTCGAGCAACCGACCGGAGTGGCTCATTACTGATTTTGCCGTACAAAAAACAGGCGCAATTTTGGTACCAATATATCCTTCTGTCAGCCACATTGATTTGGCTTTTATCCTCAACGAGGCCGAAGTAAAAGTACTTTTTGTTGAAGACAAAAAATTGTATCAACGCGTATCCGAAATCCTCGATCAGGTGCCGAGCTTGGAGCATATTTTCACGTACGAAAAAGTGGACGAGGTACAACATTGGTCTGAACTTTTACAACCAATTACTGATGCAGAAGATGCGCAAATAGAAAGCGTGAAAGCGAATATTCAGGAAGATGATGTGTCCACAATTATCTATACCTCAGGCACTACAGGAAACCCCAAAGGGGTAATGCTGACGCACAAAAATATTTTGTCGAATGTGCGAAATAGTTTTCACTGTTTCAGCATGTGCGATTCGCATAGTCGCGTACTAAGTTTTTTGCCGCTCAATCATATTTTTGAGCGCATGGTTACCTATTTGTATATTTTCAAAGGGGTGAGTGTTTACTACGCCGAGAGTATGGAGCGCATTGGCGATAACCTACGCGAGGTAAAGCCAGAGCTATTTACCACCGTACCACGCTTGCTCGAAAAAGTGTATGAGAAAATTGAGAAAAAAGGACAGGAATTAATTGGCTGGAGAAAAAAACTATTTGATTGGGCAATGGACTTGGCGTTGAATTTTGACTTAGAAAAAAAGAAAACGTTTTCAGAAAAAGTGCAATTTTTCATTGCTGATAAGTTGGTTTTTGCCAAGTGGCGCGAAGCAGTGGGCGGCGAAGTAAAAGCTATTGTAACAGGCTCGGCGGCATGTCAGGTAAAACTATTGCGCATATTTACAGCAGCGAAAATAATAATTTTGGAAGGCTACGGCCTCACCGAAACCTCACCCGTTATTAGCGTAAACTCGTACGAGCCAAGTGGTCGGAGATTTGGCACCGTGGGTCAAATAATAAAAAATGTAGAAGTGAAAATTGCCCCCGATGGCGAAATACTTTTTAAGGGGGATAATGTGATGAAAGGCTATTACAAGCACCCCGAAGCTACCGACGAAGTTATAAAAAATGGATGGCTGCACACTGGCGATATTGGCGAATATTCAGCAGACGGGTTTTTGAAAATTACCGACAGAAAAAAAGAACTTTTTAAAATTAGTGGCGGTAAATATATAGCGCCATTACAGCTAGAAAATAAAATAAAAGAGTCTCCATTTATAGAGCAAATTATGGTAGTGGGTAACAATGAAAAATTTGTAGGAGCATTAATTGTACCCGCCATTCAAAATCTCAAAGAATATTTCAGAAATGCGGGGATTCAGTTGGCCGATAATATCGATTACACGATTGACCAAGGGATTC
Organism: Chitinophagales bacterium; assembly: GCA_038258625.1. Taxonomy (GTDB): domain Bacteria; phylum Bacteroidota; class Bacteroidia; order Chitinophagales; family Chitinophagaceae; genus JAGNRR01. Next base: position 4,822 of record JBBSPP010000035.1, on the reverse strand, counting down.
AAAAATTAATACGCCAAGAGTTGAATGAATACAATAAAAGCTTTGCCACACATGAACATGTAAAACGGTTTCAAATTGTGCGCGAAGAGTGGACGGTGGATGGTGGCGAGCTAACGCCAAAGCTTAGCCTCAAGCGCAGAAAAATAACAGAGAAATGCGGCTTGGAAATTGCCAAAATTTATTCCCGCTCTTAATTTTTTAGCCCTGTAGTTTAATGGATAAAACCGCAGTTTCCTAAACTGCTAATCCGAGTTCGATTCTCGGCGGGGCTACTTTTTTTACCTTGAACTTCGTATCGAATAATCTCGTTTTCTATCCATCAATATTTTTACATGATGACGATTAGCATTAAAAAGAAAGATTAAAAAAGAGGCGCAACTATTTTTTGCTCCTCTTTTTTTATAATAAATATTGTCAGTTTTTTAAGCGTCTTTAACTTCAAGTCGGTGTAGGGATTTTTGGTTACCCTGCATTACAAACTCGTTATTTACTCCGCCAGATACAGCACGCCACTCCTCCTTTACATGATAACGAATTACTTTGTTGTGCCGTGTAGGATCCAGCACCATCAAATAAATCCATTGGTTATCCAGCAGGTTTCGCAGGTTTTCATTGCGCTGCAAAATTTCTTTTACGCGCTGCAGCGGCGCATGAATTACAACTGTTAATCGCAGCGGTTGATGATACATTTCTGTATCCGTTTGGTTTACGGATTGCAAGGGCAAGCCCATTTTCAAATCGCCCCCATTGCCTTGCACCACACCAAAATTACCCGTTACATTATGTGTTATTTTACTGCCGCCGCCAAATACATTATTGTCCACCGTCGAAAAATAATAATGGTTATTGATCCATTGCGTTACCACCATAGGCCCTTGCATAATTCCTTCTAAGGCATTTCCTTCCATATCCATTTTCCAGTTGTAAGAATGCAAAAAACATCGTCCGTCCATGTTATTTTTTTGCGTCAAACTTCTTTGCCCAATTACAAATCCTGCATTTTTAGCCAGGCCCCATTCGGGTCGGGTCTCGGCCCAGTCCGATGATTTTTTTATAGCATGTTGTACACTATTTTTTTTGGTCTGCCATCGTTCGCTGGTCGCTGTATGCTGCGCTTGTTCCAAACTGGTTTTTAGCGCTAGCAGTTTTGCCGTGTGTGAGTTAGGCACATCAGCATCAAAAATTATTATTTCATCAGTCGTAGTATTGTGCTCGGCACCGATAAAAATAGTTTCGTTAGTCAAATTTATTTCGTGCGTTTCTACTAAAATTTTTCGCACTTCTGGTTCATTGGCAAGTTGTGCCAACATGCGCGCATTATGCCGGCCCGGGCTGGCAGCACACGCGCCACAATCTAGGCTGGAGCCAAACGGATTATTGGCAGTGTGGCTGCCGTGACCTACAAATAAAACAAGCGGTGCAAAGGTTTCCCAACCCGTAAGATCAAAAGCAGATTTCACAATGGCAACTTTTTCATCAATTGATATTGAAGGCTTATGCGCTTCTTTTTTATCGGCATAATTTATTGTAGGCTCGCTGATATTCTCAAAATTGACTTTTGATTTATTTGTTAAATTATAAAATTTACTAGGCAAAACTGTGCGCGCTAGCAATGATAATCCGTACACAAAACCCGCGCCCTCCACAAAACCAAATGTAGAAGGCAGCATGTTCTTCATGCGTTTTAAAAAATATTGGGCAAATTTTTTGTCTTCATTTTTATGTTGATATACCTCCATTTCTGTAGCGCAATTCTGGCGCGGAGATTCTGCAACATGATAGGCCGAGCCAACAATTGGTGGGCAAGATTTTCGGGTAATGCCATCGTCTAAATTTTGATAATCCATTGCAATCCCAAAAAATCCGGCGTAACCAACCGTTTCATAATTGCCCGCATTCTCTACATGCCGCCGTATTAATTCTGACCGAGTATCAATACAAAAAACCAATTGAGCATCGGGCTGCGCGGTACTTTTTTCAACGGTCGAAGTTTTAATATCTAAGGAATTTATCAAATTTTCCTGAAATGTTTTTTCCCAAGCTTGTAAAAAAATGTGCTGAATTTTTAACTGTGCTGCCGTATTTTTAGTTTCCGTTTTGGCTGGCAGCATAGGGTAGTCAATCAATTTTGCCACAGATAATCTCACTGCTAAATAATCTGTAACAGTGATGGTAAATTGTTGTTGCCAAGTAGAATTTGTGTCTCCTCGGTGTTTTATATACCCTACCCATCCTGGCAGCGCGGTTATATGATGTTCAATAATTTGATTGCATTCTTCGGGTGAAAATTCTAATAAAATTTGTTGGATTGCTTTTTCCGCTGTGTGGGCTAACTCGCGCACTAATTTTTTATTATACTGTTTTTCATAAATGGCCAACTTACTCCAGGCTTTGTAAAAACCTAAATTTTTATAAGGCATTTGCCACTCCGCCAAACCTTCGTCCATAAATAATGACAACCATTTTACCATTTGTTGGTCTAGGACTTGTGTAGGATTGTGGTTGGTTGGTAACAATTTTTCATCCATCTGTTGCAAGTAGAATTCAGGCGTTTCGGGTAGGTCATTATTTTTTAAAAATTGAAGTAGGGTGTTGACATCAATCATTTGTTGCCCCAATGCTTTTTTATAAATACTAGCTGTAGGAAAAACGTTCGCATTAAAAATAGTAGCGGCTTGGGCAGTGGCTTCGCCAAAAGATAGTTGCTCAAAACCCGAAAGTGGATTGGAGGTTACAAAAGAATATAATGGCCAAGTGGTGCCAATAAGATTCGTTTTTTCTTGTATGCTTTTTTGTATTTCGTGCAGTTTCATTATGCGTTATTTTTAGAAATTAAAAATGTATTTTTTGATGGTTGAGTAATGTTCATCAGCTTGACATATAGCCAAGGAACTTTTTGGAAGAGGCCTAGTTTCATAATTACAAAACCAATTATAAAAACGATACCGAAAATTATATGGCTGGCTGATAAGGGTACAGGGCTTGCTACCATTGGCATATCGTGCATTATGGTCGTTACAAAATTGTATGTCAATGAATAAATTACGATGCCACCCAAATATAAAAGTGGTGGTAAAAACAGTTTTTGTAAAAATGAAAAACGTTGTTGTTTGATAATATTATACGTAACCTGCCCCACCGTAATGGCCACAATAAGGGTGAGGAATAAACTGCTATCCATTGCAAAACCTTTGCCCGTAAGTGAATTAAAAATAAAGCCTCCAAATATGCCCGAAGCAAAAACTATAAGAGCTTGCAGTGGTTTTATATTTATTTGTTCGTTCTCTTTTGGTTGTGTATGGCTTATGCCTTCGCCCGCCGAAAGGAACAAATAGGCTTTGTAAAAACCATGCAAAATTAAATGCGCTACAGCAGCACTAAAAAATCCAAGGCCGCATTGCATAATCATAAAACCCATTTGCGCTATGGTGGAGCAGGCCAATCTTTGTTTCACATTTACCTGTAACAATTTTGAAAACTGTGCAATTATTGTAGTGGCACCGCCAATTAAAAATAAAATTTCTAATGAGTTGGACGTAAAAAAAAGTGGCGCAAATAATGCTAACAAAATACCCGCGCCATTTATAAAGCCTGCATGCATTAATGCTGAAGCGGGCGTAGGCGCCGTCATGGCGGAGAGCAACCACCGCTGAAATGGATAAATGGCTGATTGGATAAGCGCCGCACCAATGAGGCAAAGTGCTGCAATAAATGTTGTAACCCAAGGCACAGCATCAAGCATGCCTACCAAACCGCTTATCGTAAAATGGTGGGTGGAATAGCTTAAAAGTAATAGCCCCGCAGTGAGCATTGCCGTGCTGAGCAAAAAATTTAGTTGCGCAAAACGAGCCGCGTTTTTTGCCTCGGCCCAATCTTTATTGATACCAATAAGGCGCGAAATAAAAAAGCCCATTAAAAACCAAGCACTAATAAAAAGCGCAATGTGATTGGCCATTACAAACAATATAACCGAAAGTGTAAAGCCCAAACTAAATAGTTTGAACGCATTGTGATATGCAAAGCCGCTAAGGTAGCGGCTTTCGAACGTACTAATTACAGCGCTAAAAAAAGCAACAACAGTGCACAACAACAGGGTGAAACCGTTTATGCGAATGTATGGGCCAAAAGTGATTTCTTCGAAGTTGGGGTAGCTCAGTACAATTATACTGAGGCTTGATAAAAATAACAGCCATAAAAAAGGCGTAACAATGTTGGATAATAAATTCTTGTTTTTCATTTAAGGGTTTTTAATTATGGCCGTTTTTAGTCAATCGCAGAAATTTCTATCACACCATTTATTTTCAAATTTTTGCCTTGGCTCCGTAACTGATGAATCATTTCTTTGGCCCGTAGCTTTTCTTTTTCCAATTCTATAATCCGATCATTTAAGTGGCTTAGATCTTTTTTGGAATCGCCTACCCAAGTTTGCATTCGCTGTACTTTATGAAAATTAATTTTTTTGTCAATCATCGCATTCATAATATCTGCGGCTTCATCTGGCGTAAAGCTTCCTTTGATTAACTGAATTGTTTCGAGTGCGGTATCCGTTTTGTGTAATGCTGGTGTGTTCATATTTTTTTTGTGTTTGTTTTTACAAATGCAAAGGTTCTAATTATTTTGTATTTATTTTTATTTATATTTTAAATGATATGCATAAAAATATATTATGAATTACACATTACACCAACTGCAAATTTTCCTGCGTATAACGCAACTGCAAAGCATTACAAAGGCTGCCGAGGAGCTGCATCTTACCCAGCCTGCGGTATCAATTCAGCTCAAAAATTTTCAGCAACAATTTCCTATTCCGCTCACCGAAATT
>JBBSPP010000034.1:0-12213 GCA_038258625.1 Chitinophagales bacterium | reverse complement strand
TACAGACCAACTTTATTAATGGTACCCGATAATTGGAGCCTGCAAAGTGTATATAATATTCGCATGAACGAAATGACCGAAGCCGTTGATTATGCTCTGGAAAATGGATACACAGTGGCTTGGGCAACTGATGTAAGTGAAAAATCTTTTAGCTGGAAAAACGGTGTGGCTTTTGTACCCGAAACTGATTATGCAGATATGAGCGTGGAGGAAAAGAAAACAATGTTTGACGGGCCAAAACCAGAGAAAAGAATAACACCCGAAGTGCGCGAAGAAGCTTTTGATGATTACACCACCACCGACGATCACGGCATGCACATAGTGGGCTTAGCCGAAGATCAAAACGGTAAAGAATATTATATGGTAAAAAATAGCTGGGGCGACGAGAACGATTATGAAGGTTACCTCTACGTTTCAAAAGCATTTTTTGAATATAAAACAACAGCGATTTTAATGAATAAAAATGCCTTGCCGCGAGAATTAAAAAGAAACTTGAGATTCTAAGAATATTAATGTCAAACCAACAAACATTAAATGTCAAAGCTGTATGGCTTTGGCATTTTTTTTTACTGAACCGCATGAATGTGACATTTGTCTTTTTGATTTTTTTGACCCTGCGAAAAACGCGGGGCAGCCATTAGAAGCAAACTACCATCTCAAATAAACATCCCCGCGCTGCCGATATACTATTCGTAATCTTGGGCTTGCGCTCAAAATTGTTGGTGGCAAAATCATGCGAGGTTCAATATATAATACTTGCAAATTGCGCAGCATATAAATATCGTCGGGGATGCGTACGTTGGCACCGCAAAATGCAAGGTTCAGTTCAAAGAGATTGGAAAGTTCCGTAATGCTTTGTGGAATTTCTGTAAGACTGTTTTTACCTATTGAGAGGTAGGCTAATTTTTGCAGCTTAACAATATTATTTGGTAAGCTTCGAAGGCGATTTTCGCCCATTGTAAAAAATTCTAGGTTTGTCAATTCTCCAATTTCTTCGGGCAAATATTCTAATTGATTTCCGTCAAGATAAAGTTGTTCTAGGTTTTTTAATTTGCCAATACTGGGAGGTAATTCGCGTAGGCTGTTGCTGCGTATAGAGAGTACTTTCAGCTTGCGGAGATTGCCAATTTCTTCGGGCAGGTAACGTATTTTATTGCTCGAAATATGGAGTTCTTCCAGATTATATAAATCACCAATTTCTGGTGGGATGGTATCCAACCCATTGCGCACCAAAAAAAGTTTTTTGAGGTTGGAGAGTTGGGTAATGTTGGTTGGCACGCCCTCCAATGTTTGATTTACGATGCGCAGTGTTTTTTGCTTTTCAGGTTTTTTAAGTGCATCTACAAATACTTTGTCGCCGGCGCAGGAAATTATAATTGCACAAATTATAAGTAATAAGGATAGCTTTAGTAAGGGTGTACGCATCTCATAAAGATACTGCAAAATGTAAATAATTATCTAGCTTCATTTGAATTCTCTAGAAATAATATATCTTTAGCCACCTATGGAATACTTCAATTCGTTAGAACCTCTCTTGCGAACGTTTTGGTTTATCGCGCTTCCCGTAAGTTTAATTTTCGTCATTCAAACTGTCCTCACATTCATAGGCATGGATGGTGGCGATAGTATGGATGCAGGTTTTGACGCCGATGTAGATGGTGCCGGCGGAGTGTCTCAACTATTTTCGTTTCGAAATTTAATTAACTTTCTCATCGGTTTTTCTTGGTCTGGCGTGTTGTTTTATGACACTATCCAAAACAAAACGTTGCTCATTGGCGTGGCGCTGATAATAGGAATTATCTTTTTACTATTTTTCTTTTGGGCTATAAAACAAGTAAAAGGCTTAGCTGAAGACAATACATTTTTGCTAGAAGATGCCATAGGAAAAACCGCCGAAGTATATTTACCCATTGCGCCGCGCCGCATGGGTAACGGCAAAATATTAGTAAGCGTAGGGGGCAGTATGAAAGAACTCACCGCCGCTACTGATGAACTTATAAAACTAAAAACAGGTATGCTCGTAAAAGTAGTAGCCATAGAAAACGAATCACTTTTAATAGTAAAAGAAATATAAAAACATGAACCCCATATTTATTATCCTCATTGCAGTTATTGTATTGTTTGTAACCATTGTTGCACTTATTTCTCGCTACAAGCGTTGCCCGTCTGACAAAATTTTAGTTGTTTATGGCCGCACGGGCGGCACATCAGCGCGATGTATTCATGGTGGTGGCGCATTTATTTGGCCTGTAATTCAGGATTATGCTTATTTGGATTTAAAACCAATTTCCATAGATGCGGATTTGACAAATGCATTGAGTTTGCAAAACATTCGGATTGATGTACCCTGTAGATTTACCATAGCAATTTCTACCGAACCAGATACCATGAATAATGCTGCAGAACGTCTGTTGGGATTGACGCCCAGTCAAATTCAGGAGTTGGCAAAGGATATTTTATTTGGTCAGTTGCGCTTGGTAATTGCTACCATGACTATTGAAGAAATTAATACCGACCGCGATAAATTTTTAGAAAATATATCGGTGAACGTAGATACAGAATTGAAAAAAATTGGCCTGAAACTTATAAATGTAAACGTAACTGATATACGTGACGAGAGCGGTTACATCGAAGCACTTGGAAAAGAGGCAGCGGCAAAAGCCATCAACGAAGCAAAAGTAAGCGTGGCCATGCAGGTAAAATTTGGAGACTCTGGCTCTGCAAAAGAAAATCGTACCAAGGATATTGAGATCGCCGAAACCGAGCGCGACCGCGATGTGAAAATTGCCGTTACTCAAAAAGACAGAGAAATATCCATCGCCGAAGCCAAAAAAGATGAAGCAATTGGTAAAGCCGAAGCAGAGCGAGACCAACGAATAAAAACAGCAGAGGCAAACGCCTTTGCTGTAAAAGGGGAAAATGAATCCAGAATTGCCATTGCAGATTCTGAAGCTATTCGTCGCGAGCGCGAAGCCGAAGCATTAAAAATAGCGATGAGTGCCGAGAAAATACAATCGGCCAAAGCTTTGGAAGATTCTTATCGAGCAGAACAATCTGCCGAGGAGGCTCGTGCTGAACGAGAGCGTGCTTCGCAAAAAGCAAATGTGATAGTGCCCACGGAAATTGCTAGACAGAAAGTAGTCATTGATGCCGAGGCGGAAGCAGAAAGAATTCGTGTAAATGCAAAAGGGGAAGCGGATGCAATATTCTTAAAAATGGATGCGGAAGCGCGTGGTCTTTACGAAATACTCACTAAACAAGCCGAGGGCTATGACCAAGTGGTGAAAGCTGCAGGCGGTGATGCAGGAAATGCTTATAATTTGCTTTTAATAGAAAAACTACCTGAACTTGTAGCGCTACAAGTAGAAGCGATTAAAAATATCAAAATTGATAAAGTAACTGTTTGGGATAGTGGCGGTGGTAACGGAGGCGATGGTTCGAGCACGAGTAATTTTATAGCAAACCTGTACAAATCGGTGCCACCTTTAAACGAAATGTTTGCCCAAGCCGGATTGACGCTGCCCAAGTATTTGAAAGAAGATTTGAAAGGGACTGATGCCGCCGTGGAAGCAAAAATTACGGAACAAAAATCCGTGCCGAACTCCTCTTTAGATGATTAATTCAGCGATACACAATAAGTTTTCATCATCTTTACATACATATCTCCAATAAATAATTTGTAAGACCGCACGCGGCAAAAAAGCTAAATACATATTGGCAAAAACAAGCGCATCGTTTTTGGTCACTTCTGGTAGGCGCTACGTAGGTTATTTTTTTTCCACGAGGCTAATATTTGCTTTGACATCACGGGTGCATAGAACGCAGAAACAGAAGTTTATGGATTTCAATTTTCTTAGAATAGTTGAAATTGAACGAATAGCATAATACATAAAAGGAATGAGCTTATTGACAGTAACTTTTTTATCATTTGCTCTGCGGTATTTGAAAATTATCCAAAAAAAGTGCTTTTACTTTGGCTGTATATTTCTCGAGCAAATTAAGCATTTAACCGCAAACAGCATTATAATTATCACGTCAGTGAGCGATCATTTTTGGATACAAAAAAAGGAAGCTGTTGAGGCTTCCTTTTTTTACTTACTATTAAACTCTATTATGGTTTCATCCCCAATTTAATTTTCACGGCCTCTAGCAAATCGTCGCTATCCTCGGCAAAAAGCAATGCACCCGAACTTGCATCAATCACATAAGTGTACCCTTTTTCTTTAGCAACGGCTTTGATGGCTACGTCGGCTTTTTTTAGTATGGGTTGGGTTAATTCTTCTTCCTTTTTTTGCACCTTTTCTTCACCGCTTTTGTTTAGCTGCATAATGCGCGCTTCAAGGTCTTGAATTTCTTTTGCTTTTACTTCTTTAATAGCATCGCTCATAGCGGGTGTAGCTTTTACCCCAGCTTGGTAAGCATCTATTTTATCTTTATATTCTTTTTGCATGGATACTAATTGGTCTTCAAACGTTTTGAGATAAGCTTGTATATCAGCTTTTGCTTTTTGCATTTCGGGCATTACATCTAATAAGGCTAGGGAGTTAATGTGACCAATTTTTTGCGTTTGTGCTTGTGCGCCTATGCTTAGTATTAGGCAAGTTGCTATTACGGTTATTATTTTTTTCATGTGTTTAAAAAAGTTTGTAGTTGTAATTATTTTATGTCTTCTTTTCTATATTTTTTTGGAAGGAGTGCAAATATATGGTTTGAACATCGTTGAGAATGTTATATATATTCCAAAAAAAATGTTGGATTAGATTAGCGTTTTTTAGGATTAGTTACACCAAGGTCTAGCAATATTTCATCGCTCACATCAATTTTCGGTTGGTTATAAAAAATACTTAGGTCACTGGATTTATCAAAAATTATATCATAGCCCTTTTGTTTGGCTATTTTTTGTACAGCATTATATACCTTGTCTTGAACAGGTTTTACTAGGTCTTGGCGTTTTTTAAATAAGTCACCTTCATATCCAAATCGTTGTTTTTGTAGATCTTTTGCTTCTTTTTCTCTGCGAATAATTTCGTCTTCTCTATTTTTTTTCATTTCATCACTCAGCATTACACTCTCGGCCTGGAAAGATTTGTAAAGGCGCTCAACCTCTTGGATTTTTGCATCAATTTCTTTTTGCCAGTTTTTACTAAAATTATCAAGCTGATCTTGTGCGCGTTTGTAATCGCTGAGGTTATCCAAAATATATTCCGAATCGATGACCGAATATTTTTGAGCTTGTGCTTGCGTGGCGTATAAAGTGAGTAAAACGGATAGGATAGTGATTATTTTGTTCATAATGTTCAATGTTTAGTTGTTTGCTGTGTGCGACTACAAATAGACAAAATAGTTAAGACTTTGAAAAGCCTTTAACGATATTTTATACAGATGTGGCAAAAATTGATCCCAAAATATTGCTCAAGCCTTCTCCACAAATAGGTTTCCCTGTAATATTTATATTATCTTATAATCTCATATGGTTCAAAAGCCTAAACAATTAATCCGGCTCCTGCCCAAGCATAAATGTAAACTTAGCCGCGGCGCTAAACTTTTGCCCTGGTACATAACGGTCGATACCAAAGCCATAATCCAACCCCAGCAAGCCAAACATGGGCAAGAAAATACGAATACCCAACCCAGTAGCTCGGCGAAGTTCGAACGGGTTAAACTGCTTAAAGTTGCTCCAAGAATTGGCTGCCTCATAAAAAGCCAAAGCATAAATTGTAGAGCTAGGATTGAGCGACAATGGGTACCGGAGTTCGGCGGTGTATTTATTGAAAATTACATCACCACCCGAACTTGAATATATTTCATAACCACGGTGCGCAATAATATCTCGACCAAAAATAGTAAAACCAGTGATCCCATCACCGCCCACTTGGAAACGCTCAAAGGGCGATTGTGCGTCTTTATTATAATAGCCCAAATAGCCATGCTTAGTAGCCAGCTTTAGTACCAAATTCCCTTTAATACGTTGGTACCACTCTGCAGTAAAACGATATTTATGATACTCAATCCACTCAAATTTTTGTGCTTGTGGTGCAGTTTCATAATCTATATTATTAAATGATGAATAAGGTGGTGTGAATTGGGCGCTCAACCTGAAACTGCTTCCACTTCGCGGATACAATGGTTGGTCTATTGAAGTACGTGCGAGGGTAATTTTTAGGCTAAGATTGTTGGCCTGCCCATCATTAAAACCTTCAAAAAATGTATAATTATTTATATCGTAGTGCTGATAATTTAAACCATAGCTGATAATAAAATTATCATCAGGCCAGCGCAATCGTTTACTTATTGAAGCACCCAAACCAAGCGTAACCATATTGCCCACATTGAGCCCCGTGTTAAACTGATCGCCAGCAGCAAAATAGGTACGGTAAGCGCTAAGCGATAAGGCAGTCGGTTTTTTACCACCCAACCAAGGCTCGGTAAAACTGGCAGTAACGGAGTTATACTGTATCCCATTGGCCTGCCCACGAAGTGATAATTTTTGACCATCGCCCATAGGTAACGGATCCCAAGCACTGCGTTTACCAATATTTTTTAGTGAAAAATTATTGAACGATACACCAACGGTACCTGTAACGCCAAGCCCGCCGCCAAAGCCAGCCTGCAACTCTAGCTGATCGCTCGATTTTTCAACCACCGTATAATCAATATCTACCGTACCATCGTTGTTTGGTTTGGGTACGATGCCTACTTTCTCGGCATCAAAAAATCCTAACTGGGCAATCTCTCGTTGAGACCGAATTAAATCTGCTCGGCTAAATTTGTTGCCTGGCAGCGTACGCAATTCTCGGCGTATTACATGCTCGTGGGTACGATCATTACCAGCAATGTTGATATTGCGAATGGTGTACTGGTCACCTTCAATTACCTGAATATTAAAATTGATGGTATCGCCAATTACGGAGCGTTCGGTTACGTTGGTATTAAAAGCCAAATAACCATCATCTAGATACAATGAGCTAATATCATCCGCATTCGCCGATTGTATTTTACCCAAACGCTGATCAAGCAATTCTTGATTAAAAATATCACCTTTTTTTATGCCTACTATTTTATTCAAATCTTCGGCCGTGTATTTCGTATTGCCTTTCCAATAAAATTCACCGAAGTAATATTTGTGTCCCTCGTCAATTACCAAGTCCATATTCAGATGCCCGTTTGTGGCAAAGTAAGTGGTGTCTTTCAAAATTTGCGCATCTCTGTACCCTATGGAATTGTAGTAGTCCACAATGTTTCGCTTATCTCCTTCGTATTTTTTCTGGTTATATTTTGAAGCTGAAAAAACCTTATAACGAAAATATGGATCTAATAATTGAGCTGTTTTTGAAACGCTCAGATAGCCTTCATTTTTAAAATAAGATGTTGCGCTAATATCATTTTTACCATACACACTTTCATTAGCCACAGGATGCACCGATAGTCGCGCCATTTCTTTACTACCTTTCATGGTGCGTTTTATACGCGCCGTGCTGGCATTATCATTCCCAAAAATATTGATTTGATTAATTTTAATTTTTGGCCCTTTATCGATTACGAATGTGAGTACACTCATATTTACAAATGATGTATCGGGCGTTTCCAAAATAGTGACGCGGGTATTTATATGTCCTTTTTCGGCATAAAAAACTTTGATGCGTTGCGAAGCACTTTTTTTGGTAGCCTCGGTAATAACACGTGATTTTACCAAGCCCAATTTATCTTTCAAATCTTTGGCATCATTATCTTTTATGCCCTTAAAATTAAATTTGGAAAGCCGAGGCCGTACGGTAACATGCATATCCAAAAACACTTTATCGCCTTCATATCGTTCTGCATTGATATCAATGTCAGCAAATAGGTTTTGTTTCCATAAATTTCGAATTGCTTTGCTCAGTTTAGGGTCGTACGGCAATGTTACTTTGTCTCCCAGTGTAAGCCCCGATATAGAAATTAGTAATTCTTCATCAATAGCTTCGGAGCCACTTACGCTAATGCCGCCAATGATAAAAATATTTTCGGTACTAGGCAAGGCACGCTGTTGCCCCTTGTTGCCCCCCAGCTGTATTTGAGCTTCAGCCGTGGTGCCCATGGCAAAAAGAAACATGATACCCAATAGTTTTTGAATCTGCGTTTTCATTATAAAAATTTAATTAAGCTGGTTTTAGCTGTTCGCTTATTTTGCCAAATCGGCGTTCTCTGTTTTGGTAATTTAGGATGGCTTCAAAAAGGTTGTCTTTCCTAAAATCGGGCCAATGTGTATTGGTAAAATATAGCTCAGCATAAGCTAGTTGATAAAGCAAAAAATTACTTATCCGATGCTCACCACTGGTGCGGATCATGAGCTCGGGGTCGGGAATATGGCTCGTGCTGAGGTGGCTTTTTATCAAATCGTCACCAATATCCTCGGTGGAGATTTCGCCGTTTTGCACTTTGATAGCAATATTTTTTACAGCTCTAATAATTTCCCATTTTGCACTATAGCTAAGTGCCAATATTAAGGTTAGTCCATTATTTTGTTTGGTTAAATCTTTGGCCTCATCTAATTGCCGAATGCAACGTGGCGGCAGGCTTTCTACATCGCCAATAATATCTAAGCGAATATTATTTTCGTGTAACTGCTCTATTTCATTGCGCACGGTGGAGATTAATAATTCCATGAGGCCGTTCACCTCTTCTTTTGGACGGTTCCAATTTTCGGTGCTAAAAGCGTAGAGTGTAAGATATTGAATGCCAACCTCGGCACAACCTTCTACCACATCGCGCACGCTGATTACGCCTTGCTGATGCCCAAAAAGGCGATCCTGATTTCGCTCTTTTGCCCAACGGCCATTACCGTCCATAATGATGGCAATATGCTTGGGTAGCTTATCCTTGTGAATGAGATCTATCATTGCTCGACCGACAAAAATAAGGTTTCGTATTTTCAAACGCTGTTAAAAGCTTATCCTATAAATAGTTTAACACAGCTTTCACGTCCCAAAATTTTAATGGCTTTTTTAATTCGTCCAAAGGTGCTTTATCTCGCTACCTTTATTATATTTGTTAGTCAACTACAGTATTGTAATATGTTTAAAAAGAAGATTGCCTTTTTATATTTTCTCGCTGCCGTTCTTATTTTTACGGCATGTAACAAAGATATAAGTCCTGATGAGCCATTCCCCGACGAGCGCAAGCGCACCGTTTTTATTACCACCACCAGTAACCGATTATATGGCTACAACGTTGATAATGGTGCACGTACTTGGGAAAAAACATTATCTGGAAATGTGCCTGGAACGCCCGTAATTACCAATGATGCATTGTATTTACTTACCGATGTTGGTACATTATATGGCTGGGATTTAAAAACCCAAGAGCTAAAATTTGAACCCATATTTCTATCTTCGTTCTCTACCAACAATTCGTTGGCCGCCACAAACGATGCAATTTTTATACCGGCAGATAGCCTGTATCGGTACGATGTAAATGGCAATAAAGTATGGGGCTATAGAACCAATACGGGCGGTCCTGCCACCTCGCCAGCTACTATCCACAATGGACTTTTGTATGTAGCTTTTTCTGATGTTATTCGTTGTCTTGATTTTGATAAAAAACTAATATGGTCTAGAAATGTAGGTTCATTGGTTTCTACCACAATAAAAGCTACAGATGATGGCTTGTTTTTTGGTACGACCGATAATAATATGAATGCTATAGAAATTGCTGATGGCGCACCAAGATGGAAATACACCACACTATCTACCGTGCGCTCTTCGCCTTTGGTGTATGGCGGCATGAGCATTTCGGGCAGTGACGATAATACTATTAATTGTGTGGATATGATAGCAGGACCAGGTCAGTCGCCACAGTTGCGATGGACGATTGCCACGGCGGAACGTGTAGTTTCTTCGCCTGCAATTCATGTGGAGAGTAATACGGTTTTGGTAGGTTGCAACGATTTCAATTTGTACGCAATTGACCATGTAAGTGGTGAGTTAAAATATAAATATCCTACGGGTAGCCTAATTACCTCGTCGCCCGTGGTGTTGGAGAACAAGGCATATTTTGCATCATTTGATAAATACATGTATTGTATTGATGTAGTATCGGGCGATTTGATTTGGAAAACCAACATGAACTATAGTGCCAACGGTTCGCCAATTATTGACAATGTGAACAGTGAGCGTTACTGTGGTGCTAGTGGAATGAGCCTTTATTAAAAAACAATATCTTATAATAAAAAATGCAGTCTCGCAAAAGCGGGACTGCATTTTTTTATTTTGTAATAATTTAAAAAACTATTCGCCAGCTGGCATTCCGCCTTCGAGGTCAATTAACCATTTGTCGCCTTCTTTTACAAGGTAAGCTTGATCAGTAGTGCCATCAGCTGATGATGTGTAAGTAACTTCGGCTGTTGTACCCTCCTCATTAAAAGTTGTTTCTCCAAATGTTAAGGTTGCATTTTTTACACGCTCACGACGTTCGCTCATTTCCGCCATTATTGAATCTGGTATCATTGATGAGTTCATTTTAATAATTTCAACATTATTATCTGTTGATTCTGTACCCAGCTCTTTAGCTCTTGCATAATCTTCATTAGCCAATGCTTTATAAAAATTTTCTACAGTTGCCTGTACGTCTTTTTCGCTAGGTTTTGATTTGCAAGATTGCATTGTGAACGCACAAATTGCAATCGCCATGGTAAGGTTAAATATTTTTTTCATAATCTGTTTATTTAAGCCGACAAAGGTAACAGAATATAATTGGAATGTACTAGCGGCAGTACGGTGCATGTCGGTTAATTAGGTGCTAAACTCTTTCAGCTATTTGTGCAGTTTTCGCAAAGCGTTTTTCAAACGTTTCGTACATATAAATATTTAAAGCAATCATTAAAAATCCGTACACAATATCTTCAACCGGAATGGTGAACATACGGATGCCTAAATTTTCGGCATCGTTATACCAAACAATTGGGCTATCCAAAAACGACCCAGTAAGCAATCCATTGCTCAGAAAAAAGAACGGTAGAATGATAAAATAAGCGATGTAATAATACGTCAGATTTTGTTTTTTATAAATTATAAGTATCAAAAACAGCGCTGTGCCCACGCTGGTGCTAAACGTGTATTTCAGTTCATAAAAAAATAAAGTACTTGCTACAAGTACCGCCAAGAATATATAGCTAAACAATCGCTGCCACTTGGCTTTTCGCGCTGGCAACAACTGTGTGAGCGCAAAAAAAGTAAACACACATGAGTAAGGAATACAGATAAAAAAAAGAACTTCTTCGAGCGGTAAATGGCCTAGATAAATGCCCGTAAGATAGTCAGGGTTGAAACCCCATACGCCAAGCTGCGTAAAATATTCGTCCCAAATCATGAAGGCAATTGCCACAATAATATTGGCAGGAAAAAAATATCGCCACTGTTTGTAGAACGGGTATTTATTATAAAAACTAAAAAGAAACGGCACAAGTATGCACCCCAGGTCAATAGCTAAATAGGTGTACTGTTTCATAGCTTAATTATAATGATCGGTACGCCTCCCTAAAATATTTGTATGGCACAAACAACATTCCAAAACATTCGCCTTCTTCTTTGCCCAAATGTTTGTGATGCACCTTATGTGCTTTTCGGAGTGCTTTTAGGTATTTAATACTAGTATTTTTAAACCACTTAAACCGCTGATGAATAAGTACATCATGCACCAAAAAATAGGCCATGCCATACATAAAAATACCCAATGCAATAAAGAATAAATAATTGAGCTGCGGAATGCAACCAATGTAAAAAAGCGTGATACAGGGCGCGGCAAAAATCACAAAAAACCAATCATTTTTTTCAAACGGTTGGTCATAACGAGGCTGGTGATGATCCTCGTGCAAAAGCCACAAAAAACCATGCATTACAAATTTGTGCGTACACCAAGTAACGCCTTCCATAAGCAAGAAAACGGCTATTGTAATAAGTGGAAAAAATAGGTACTCCATAATGATTAGCTACTAATATTATTGATGATGAGTTCTTTATAATCGTTGCTCAAATTACTATTGGTAATGTGTGCCAAAATATAATTTTTGTCTCCTTCAAGGTTTGCGCTGTAGCTTAAAATATCAGGTACATTTTTTTGCACCAACACGCGTACGTAACGCGCTTCTATACAAGTAGGATTTTTTTTGATATAGCTTTCAAGCAATTCTTTTCCTTTTTTAAAAAAAAGAAATTTTTCTATTGGGCTCCATGCAAACTG
>JBBSPP010000033.1:0-12318 GCA_038258625.1 Chitinophagales bacterium | reverse complement strand
TATGGCTTCGCCCGTTTCCGACGACGACATTGTGTTCAGTAAATATAAGAACTGCTTTGAAAGCTAATCACAACTTTAAAAATGTTTGCAACGTTTGAATTTCGATTGTGTTCAGTAAATATAAGAACTGCTTTGAAAGCTAATCACAACTGCAATTCCGACCACTCCAAACGGGTTTGGTATTGTGTTCAGTAAATATAAGAACTGCTTTGAAAGCTAATCACAACCATTGAGTTAAACAGTATGAATGAAAAAAAATTGTGTTCAGTAAATATAAGAACTGCTTTGAAAGCTAATCACAACTATTATTGGCAAGGTAGTTGTAGTTATCATATTGTGTTCAGTAAATATAAGAACTGCTTTGAAAGCTAATCACAACCGTGTGCGTAGAGTGACGATAGGGAATTTTATTGTGTTCAGTAAATATAGGAACTGCTTTGAAAGCTAATCACAACTAACACGATATTTTATGCTTGTAACACCCTATCTCAAATATAATTAGAATATCCTTTCGCGAAATCTACTTGTGCCAACCCAACACCAAATAAACAAGCCGAGATTCCCATCCTTTTAAGGAGGGGTGCCCGCAGGGCAGCTTGTCCCGCTTTCGCGGGAGGGTGATAGTGGTGCTAGCCACCAATCCACGCCACACGGTCACCACCTGCCAAAGAATCACAGGAAATCAGCATAGAGGAGGGCGAAATCAGGATAGAAGAGAGGGAAATCATTATCGAAGACCTCCAAATGAGCAAAGAAGAACAGGAAACCAACATACCACTCCACCTCCATAAGCATCGAAAGAAGCCAATACAACATCGAGCAAACCCACACGAGCATCAACCTACCACACTTCAGCCTCGAAAAGCAATACACGCACAAATTTGTACGCAGAGCCTACTGCAAGCCACAAAAAACCATCACCGCTCAAAACATAAAAAAAATATAACGTCACAATAAAAATATTCTATGCACCGTTATCATATCGAGGATATTCTCAAAACAATTAAATTTTATTTATTATGATCACACCAAACTACAGAGGCACACAACAAGACCTCTACTCCATTTGCAAACTGGCATGGAACAGTTGCTCCCAACATCTAGCAGATTTTACCGGTTTCAAAAGCAAGTACGATGCAGCATTTATTACTTTTAATAACACAGCCATTGCCGCCGCAGAAGCCCTACCCGACGATCAAACACGATCAGGCGAAAGCGAAATCCTACGGATTCATTTAAAAGAAAATGCAACCACCGCATTAGCTCTTTGGCAAAAAATTAAACGCTACAATGCAGACGCATTCCCAGAGAGTGAACAAAAAGCACGCAACGAACAGGCTGGTGCTGATTACTACTTTAGAGCCTCACAAGATAACTGGGATAGTGTACAAGGCTTACTTACATCGGGCGAGCAATTTTTAATAACCAACGATACCGTACTATTAGACAATGGATTTATGCCTGCAACATTCGCCGCGAGTTTTCATGAGGCTAAAGTGGCCTTTAATACCCAGCACCAACTTTTTTTGGACAGCGAAGAAACCGCCCGGCAAGGCACCCAAGCCAAGCTAACCGCCAATAACTATATCCATAAAGAACTAATGGTAATGATGCTAGACGGACAAGAAATTTTTAAGGATGATGAAGCCACCAAAAAGCAATTTATCTACAACGAAGTACTGAGCCTGGTAAGCGGTGTAGGGCAAGCTGGGCTGCGCGGTTTGGTAAGCACAGTAAGCAATAATACGCCCATTGCCAATGCAATTATTGGCATACCGAGTATTGGGAAAGAAACATTATCAGCAGATGATGGGCGCTACACCCTTGTACCGGTGAACAGCGGCACTTATACGATAGAAGTTACCGCTGAAGGCTACGAGCCACTTACCATAGAAAATAAAACCGTAAGTGTTGGCACGGTTTCTGCCCTAAACATCCAGCTGACTTCTATAGATGAAGGATAGGCAAGTTGATATTCGTGCAGTGCGTTAAAAGGTACATTCAATGATGTACCTTTTTTTTATGCCATCGAAATAATTGTATTGTATAGGTATCTATGTACAGTGGAAATAATATCATACGAAGTACTACTAAAATAAGGTTTCAACTGAACGGACGGGATTAGCATAAACCCCTCCACCGAATCATTACGCCCTCCGCTTTACACAATCCATTTAAGCGCTCTACCAAACAACCCACACCAACCCTCACAAAAAACAGATACCCCTCAGCGCATAGAAAAAAAGTGATGAGGAACATCTTTACCCAATTTTATCCATCAAACTTGCGGACATTGTTTTATTCGTATTCGCGCCCAATTCTTTAATTTTCTCTGCGCGGCGCACGAGGTTGCCACTGCCGGACGTTAGTTTGTTCATGGAGCTTTGATAGGTATTTTGCACCGTGTTGAGCTGACTGCCCATTTTTTCCATGTCTTCGCCAAAGCCTACAAACTTATCATACATCTTGCCCGCCTCGGCGGCAATCTCCATTGCAAACCGATTTTGCTTATCGTGCTTCCACAATGACTCAACCGTTTTGAGCGTTGCCAAGAGCGTAGAGGCGGTAATGATAATAATGTTTTTGCTAAAGGCATAGTCAAATAAAGTGGGATCGTGGCGCAAGGCTGCGCTAAAGGCGGTATCAATGGGGATAAACATCATCACAAAGTCAGGGCTTTGAACTTGGTACAGCTCATGGTATTTTTTGGCCGATAAGCCATTGATGTGATTTTTTACGGCAAGGCTATGATGCTTTTGATGTCTCTCTGCCTCCTCGATACCATCGGCTGCCACCATGGCTTCATAAGCCACCAACGAAACTTTAGAATCTACAATTAATCGTTTATTATCTGGCAGTTCGATAATGACATCCGGCCGTTGACTATTGCCCTCGGCATCTCTTTCTGCCTTTTGAATAAAATATTCTCGGTCTTTTTCCAGTCCCGATTTTTCGAGTATCGATTGTAAAATCACCTCGCCCCAATTGCCCTGCTTTTTAAAATCGCCTTTTAAAGCCTTGGCCAAGTTGTTGGCATCTTCGCCAACTTTTTCGGTGAGCGCGCTATAATGTTTGATCATTTCTTTGAGACCCGAATGGCGCGCTACAGCATCGGTAGTGTTCTTCTCAATTTTATGTTCAAAGGTTGCAATTTTTTCTTGAAGCGGCTTTAAAATATGCTCCATATTCTGCTTGTTGGCGTTGGAGAATTTTTCAGATTTCTCCTCTAACAATCGATTGGCAATTTTTTCAAACTGCAACTCCGATGCTTCTCGAATAGCTTTGATATCTTCTTTCTGCACGTCCAATTTATCTTGCAGCGCATGGTTATCGGCCGCCTTGGTAGCCAGTTCTTTGTTGAGCGCCGCCTGTTGCTGACGGTGGTGCGCAATTTCTTCTTGCTGTGTTTTGGATAGTTCTTTTTCTTCGGCTAATCGATGGTTTGTGGCTTGGTAGCGTGCATTCAATTCTGCAATCTCTTTCTCTTGTTTTCGACAGCTTTCCTGTTCTTTGGTGAGGCGATTTTCTAAAGACTGATTGTCTTGCCGTAGTTGTACTACAAGCGTTTTTTGAGTTTCAAGTTCGTATTGTGTGTTGCTAAAAGTTTCTTTTAATGTTTCATAATCGGTGCGTTTAATACGGCTAGACTTTACTATATAATAAGAAAAAATGGCGCCACTCACAAGCGCGATGAATAGATAAATAAGAAAGTGCGCTAGTTGTAATTCCATAGTTTAGGTTTTGCGGCTAAGATGATACTACTCTGCGCAGTGAGTTTACTTAGCGGCCATTTTTTATTTTTATCATTTAAAAAAAAAGGAAGATCGCCACAGGATTTTTTTTTTAAAAAAGTCTTAGCATTTTAATCTCCACCACATAAACTCCTTACATAGTAATAAGATACTTTTACTCCCTAAAATTAATATTATGAACAGATCAGAACTCCTCTTAGCAGAATTTAAAAAAGAAACAGTAGCCACCCGCAACATTTTGGCCAAGGTGCCGATGGACAAGCTAGACTACAAACCGCACGAAAAATCTATGAGTCTTCGCCGCCTATCTACCCACGTAGCCGAGATAGCCGGTTGGTGGAAAGAATGTGTAGTGGACGATGAGCTAGATTTTGCCAAAGGCGATTTCACACCCAAAGAATTTGTAACCAATGATGAACTCCTCGCCTATTACGACGACCTCATTACAACATCAGAAAAAATCCTCAATGAAGTTAGTGATGAAGAATTTGACAAACCATGGTCTATGCGGCAGGGAGAAATGATATTTTTTACCCAACCCAAACACGAAGTTGTGCGGGAGTGGTGCCTCAATCATTGGTATCATCACCGTGCCCAATTGGGCGTTTATTTGCGCATGTTAGATGTTCCGTTACCAGGCACCTACGGCCCAAGTGCCGATTCGGAATAGATATAATACTTTCTATAAAAAGAAATGGAGCACGCTGCGAAGCGTGCTTTTTTGACACTTGAACTGTCAAGCAGGTTTGACGATGGCCTCTATTCCTGCGCCGTCAAAATCAATTTAGTCTCACGGTAGCTGTGGGTACTTCGGTATGTTCGTCAGGTTATATCCTGCGCTTGAATTATGAAATAGAAAGTTTGATCCGTTTAGTAGTCAATTTTTTACAGGTAATTATATTATTGTCCGCTAAAAAAATTTGAAGCATAAAAAAACTCAAGCCCTAAAGACTTGAGTTTCAATTTTTATTTACAATATGTATTTACTGAATCACTACTTTTTTTGTAACCGACGAAGATTCATTACTAAGCGTTACAAAATAAATACCTGCACTAGGAAAATTAGCCGCATCAATTTTTAAAGAAGTATTGTTGCGAAGGGCATTAGTATATATTACCTGTCCTACCATATTGCTAAGGCTTACATCAACTTGTTGTAGGTTACCCAAATCGATATTTACATCACCCGTACTAGGGTTTGGATAGATGCTAATTTGTGCATCCTGCATCAAATCATTTACGGCTGTTGGCGCCGAACCTGTAGAAGCCGCTCCACCATTGGCGCTAGCACTTATTACATTTAATACTTCATAATTTGAAGTACCGGCATCTACTACCATTACCACAATGTGTGCTTTCTCCATATCAATTGGATCAATGGCTGTGTTGGCGTCAAAAATATACTGCTTAGAAAAAAGACTGCCTTGGGTTTTAGGACCAGTAATTGGATCACCCCATTGGCCAGCACTTATTGCTTCGCGAAACGTATGCTTATAAATGTACGGATTGCTAACTGTAGCACTGCTACCCGATTGGTAGCTCGATGTCAAATCATCTTGAGTAAGCAATACATACACATTGTTTGCATTGTTTACAGTATTAATATAATATGCTTGTACATCTACCGTCAACATTTTAGTGGTAGTGTTGTACTCAGATTTTACAGCAACGTTTAGATTGGCCGCTTCGCTCAATGCAGCAGTAGCCATGGATGACCATACGTTTCGTGATTGCAAAATGTTGCCATCTGTACCTAGTTTTCTGTTTACAAAAGCCGATGGCATAAAACGTGAACCATTACCCGGAGAGCAATAAGTGGAGGTGTACAAGGCATCAGCAAAAGATCGGCGAAAATCTGCACCACCATTCGATGGTGTAGTATAGCTAGAGTTGGTAGGTGGCCATGCTATGGCATGTACTAAACCTGGGTTTGCAGCCAATATAGTTTCCATTTCTGTATGGCCGGCGGGGCAGTTTACACAGTTAATACCTGTAAATTCTTCAACAATAGCATGTTTGTTTGCGGCGCCTGAAAGCACAAACTGTTGTGCCATACTGCATAAGGAAAAACTAACTAATGTAAGGAGGGTAAGTAATTTTTTTGTCATGATTTATAATATTTTGCCTAAAATTAATAAATAAAGAACACATAACAATAACATTTTTATTGAAAGCACAAGTCTTCTATTTTATTAAAATAATAAACACACTCGGACTTAGATTTTCACAACACTTTTTAACCATCAACTACTTCTTCGATATTTAAGTTTTCGCCATTAACAACCGATGATACCCAATAGGCAAATAACCATAAATTAAATCTCTCTATGCCTGATACCAAAATCTATGCTGACCTGGAACAAAATTTTTCTTACAGTAAAATTCCTTCTCGGGTCTACAAGCTTCCTACCCTAAAATAAGGCAACTGAGGTATGCCAAAACCTAAATAGTTTTAGTGGCCTAATCTGAATATGGAAATTTTAATTTTAAGTTTAAATAAGTTTTACTAAAAGCCCTTTTTGCATTTTCAACTTATCTTCGCCCTCATGAAAAATAAATTTATCTACGTAATGATTGCCCTAGCTACTTTGGCATTCCAGCCTGCTTTCGGGCAAACCTTAAAAACACCGGCACCAAGCCCAACCCAGACTTTGAAACAAAATTTTGGTCTCTCAGAAATTAGTTTAGAATACAGCCGGCCAAGCGCAAAAGAGCGTACGATTTTTGGTGACTTAGTTCCCTTCGGTAAAGTGTGGCGCACGGGGGCAAACGCTTCTACAAAAATCACCTTTGCCGATGCAGTTACAATTGGTGGTACCTTGGTGGAACCTGGCACCTACGCCATTTACACCATGCCTAACAAACAAAGTTGGGAAGTTATGTTTTACAAAGATTTGAAAATGGGCGGCAATGTCAACGATTATAACAAAAAAGATGAGCTATTCAGAACCAAGGTTACGCCCAGCACACTAAGCGAAAAAGTAGAAACCTTCACGATGAACTTTGATAATATTACATCAAATACCTGCGAGCTTATTATCACTTGGGAAAATACAAAAGTGGCGATCGACATCAGCACTGATATTGAAACCAGCATAATGAAAAATATTGAAACTGTAATGAATACAGATTCTAAACCCTATTACCAAGCGGCTACTTATTATTATCAAAATGATAAAGACCAGAAAAAAGCATTGGAGTGGGCCAACCTAGCCGTTGCACAAAATCCAAAAGCATTTTGGGTACAAATGCTAAAAGCAAGAATAGAAGCAAAAAGTGGCGATAAAAAAGCAGCCATTGCCAGCGCCAACAGAGTAATTACTTTAGCAACAGAAGCCAAAAACGATGATTATGTAACTATGGCTAACGAACTAATTAGCACACAAAAATAATTGCTACAAATTTTTAACTGAACCCTTTAGATTTTTTCTAAAGGGTTTTTTCTATTAATTATTGTTTGTGCAATCAGGGCAAAAATTATCACCAACACACAACCAATTAAATTGAGCCACAAAAACGCAGACCACTCCATATACCAAGCCAAAATCACAAATGCTTCGGCTATCAATGCCGCTATAAAAACCGCCGAGCCTTGTATTTTTTTCTGATAAAAAGCTACCAGAAACACACCCAAAATAGTCCCGTAAAACAACGAGCCGAGGATGTTTACCGCCTCTATCAAATTGCCCAACTTGCGCGCATACAATGCAATAATAATGCAAAACACACCCCAACCTAACGTTGCCATTCTTGATGCGTTCAAGAAATGTTGATCTGTTTTATCGGCTTTTAAATTGCGCTTATAAAAGTCAACAATAAACGTACTCGACAACGAATTGAGCCCACTAGCCGTAGAACCCATAGATGCTAAAAATATGATGGCAATCAAAACACCCACTAAGCCTTTGGGTAAATAGTTGGTTACAAAAATCAGGAATACAAAATTGGTATCATTAGTATCCGCCTTCGGATTATTTTTTGTCATCAACGCTTTTGCATCTTCTTTTAGCGCCGTGCTCTTTGCTTCTTTTTCTTTTAATGCATTTTGCGCTGCAAGTATTTCGGTTTCATTGTCGGTTTTTAAGGCTTTGGTCAGTGCAGTTACATTTACTTTTTTCTGCACTTGCGTTTCATAATATTGCGTTTCAATATTTCTAAATTCTTCGGCAGATTTACTATTGTGCATTTGCGTTACCTCATGCTCATTAAAAAATATAGGCGGCGCCGTGAACTGATAAAAAACAAAAACCATTACGCCTATCAGCAAAATAAAAAACTGCATGGGGATTTTAATAATGGAATTCATAATTAAACCCATTCGACTTTGATTGACAGATTTGCCCGTGAGGTAGCGCCCCACCTGAGATTGGTCAGTACCAAAATAAGACAATTGCAAAAAGAAACCACCAATAATCCCCGACCATATATTGTATTTATTACTAAGGTCAAACTTGGTATCAATCACGTTCATTCTGTCCATCTTACCTGCAATTTGGAGTGCATTTACAAACGATACATCGGGCGGCAACAAATCTATTATCACAAAAAAGGCAATTACCAAGCCACCAAATATGATGCTCATTTGCAACATTTGTGTGTAAGAAACTGCTTTGGTGCCACCATAAACTGTATAAATAATAACCAAAATACCATTGAGAATGATGGTATAAAATAAATCAACATGCAAAATGGTGGACAGCACAATGGCTGGCGCATAAATGGTAATCCCCGTAGAAAGTCCGCGTTGTAACAAAAACAAAAATGCCGTGAGTGTGCGGGTTTTATTATCAAAACGAGTTTCTAAATATTCGTAGGCGGTATAAACATTTAGGTTTTTAAAAATAGGAATGAAGGTGACGCAGAGTACAATCATAGCCAGCGGAAGGCCAAAATAAAACTGCACAAACCGCATGCCATCGCTAAAACCCAAACCCGGCGCCGCCAAAAAAGTAATGGCACTAGCTTGTGTGGCCATTACGCTGAGACCTACATGGTACCACGGCAATTGTTTGTCTGCCAACAAATAGGAATCGATGTTTTTCATGTTGCGGCTTTTCCAAATACCATAACATACAATGAACCCTAAGGTGATAAAAAGAATGACCCAGTCTAATGTTGTCATTTAAAATAAATTGTAATAAGATAAAAAACAATAATTAAAAGCACCAGAAAAACCAGCACACCAGCATAGATTATGTTCCATTTTTTTTCCATTAGTTGTTGGGCAGCTCTATAAGATTTGTAAATAATTTGCACGCGCCTTCTATCCCTTTTGGCAACTGCCTAAAAAATACTAAGCCAGTGTAAACAAAATTTCCTTTGCCGTATTTTGCAATAATTAATGAGCCAGTTTGGGCTTCTTCGCCAGGGTCGGCCATGCTCAGGAAGGTTTGATAATTACTATCCAACGGCTCGGCAAAATAGATACCCCGCTCCTGCACCCAACCGTCAAAATCTTTTTGGGTAATCGTATTTGGCTCATTAAAAACTACATGATTTTTATTTAAAAAATTGACCGTTGCCGTTTCATCCGTCACCCGGTTTCGGGTAATTTTAAATGGATATGGGCCAATATTCATATCCAATGGCCCCACGCGAGAATTGGTATTGTATTGCACAATTAGATTCCCGCCGTTTTTGATATAGTTCATTAAAACAGGGTACGTATTTTGTAAATATTCGTGCACGTTGTAGGCGCGAATACCGCAAATAATAGCCGCATATTGGCTTAAGTCGCTCGACTTTATTTGTTGCTCATCAATGATCGAAACTTCGTAGCCCAATTGATTCAGCACTTCGGGTACATCATCGCCGGCGCCAACAATGTAAGCTATTTTTTTTGCCTTCCTAGTTATGCTAAACGGCTTCAAATTGAGCACCGTTTTTTCTATATGAATTTGTGGGCCAATATGGTCATAATCAATATTTACCAAAGTAGCCGCTATGCGCTGTCCATTTATTTCTAGGTATGGAAATACATCGGTGGCCACTTTATTTTTAAAATTAATATTTATGGTGAAGGTTTTTTCTTCCCCTTTTTTCAGGTTTTCAAAAGCAGGATTTTCAATGTTAATGGTTACATTTTTATTTGGTTCAAAATTTAGTGCCCCAGTCAAATTATTTTTTTGTGCCACCATCGTCAATTGCATTTTCAAGCTATTGGCATTGTTTACAATTTGCGTATTTTTTACACGTACAAAAACAGCTTCGGGTAGTACAAAAACAGGATTCAACAATTCACCTTTTGTTGGGTCAATCGTTTGGGTTTCTATCGGAATTATAAAATCAATGGCCGTACCCAAAACAGTTAAATAGATTTTAGAAAACAAAGAGGGCTTATTGGCGGGCAACAACATATTTTGTTTTTCAGTAAAACTTTTCAATGGCTGGTGTACGTCCAAGTCTAGCCAATACGGATTTGAATTTGGCACATTTTTGATGCTCACCGTATCCGTAATTATTACAGGCAAATTGTAAGTCATCGGCGCATTAAAAACACTATCTCGTTGACCCATAAAACTTATTTTATTTAGCGTAGCGGCATTACTATTGCGTGCTACCACTTCATATTTCAAAGCCAAATTATCTTTATTGGCTACACTTTTTTCTTTGGAGGTGACGCCAATATGTAGGCCCATGCACTGCTTAATAATATTTTTTAATGAATTAATTTTATAGTTTACCAAATTGGCCTGCGCAGGATCATTAATGGTTTGAAGGTCTTGATATATTTTAAGTAATGCTGGTAAATTTTCATCTAGCGCCAACCAATTAAAATTAGTTTGCAGACTCTGAATTTGCTGTTGAATACCTGCGGCATTTTTTATTTTATTCCAAGAAGTATCAACGTCTTCAAAAATATCTTGTTGAACTGCTGTACCTTTTAGTAATTTAAAATATTCATAATTATTACCCCGTTGACCCGCCGTTCCAAAGCCTTGGCTTTTGTGCATCGTACGACTTTCGGCGGCAATTTCACCACAGCTTTTTCCAAGTAATGCATTGTAGGTACCTACATTTAATTTTATCTGATCTTCGGAAGTTGTGTTAACCGAGCCAAAATTAAAGGTGTTCCAAAACATTCTTTTGGCTTGCCATGTCTGCGTATATTTTAGTTGTTCTTTATAGGCGTTAGCATCAGCGGCCAAGTCATAGGCCTCCATTGCCAAAAGAGCCGAGGCTGTATGATGGCCATGACCGCCCTCTCCCGTGGTAGGGAATCGGCAAATAATGACATCGGGTTTAAAATTTCGTATCGTCCAAACCATGTCCGCCAATACCTGCTCTTTATCCCAAAATGCAATTGTTTCGTCGGGGGTTTTAGAGTAGCCAAAATCAAACGCGCGCGAGAAAAATTGCTCGCCACCATCACGTTTTCTGGCTTGTATTAATTCGTTGGTTCTGATAATGCCAAGCAGTGGGCCGAGCTCTTTGCCTATAACATTTTGGCCACCATCGCCACGGGTGAGAGATAGATAAGCGGTTCTGTATTTTCGATCGTTGCTTAAATAACTTAGCAGCCGGGTATTTTCATCATCAGGGTGCGCGGCTATGTATAATACACTGCCCGTGTTTTGCATTTTTTGTAGGTTAAAAAATACTTCAGAAGCAGGTACGGGCATAATGTTTTGCGCCTGTATAAAATTAAACGAATAAACAAAAAATATAAATAAAAAAGACTTTTTCATGTAGCAGTAAATAAGTTTTGCAATTTACCGATAAACCTTGTAACTAATGGGCAGTTGAAAAATTTAATAAATTCTAACTGAATTACAAGGATCTAAAATGGAAGTTCGCCGCTATAAATTTTATGTCTATTTTTAAAAAAAAAAGAAAATAATGAAATCTTCCTTCTTGACGTTGATCATGGTCCTCACTTTTACATTATGCGCGTTTGCACAAAACAATCCTACACCCAAAGAAATGCTCACCGAAGCCTACCAACTTTTTAAAGAAGGAGATGATGCAGGTTCAATAAAACTAGCAAATAAAGTATTAGCAATAGGCAAGGAAACCAAAAACGATACGCTGATTGGAAGAGCATTGACATCACTTTGCCGCAACGCACAGCGTAGTTTGGACACTAACAGATTGGCTGATCTTAGCAATCAACTAGCAGCATTGGCTGCCAAATCGGGCAATCAGAGTTGGCTTATGTACCGCGCCCACATGAACGCCGAAATGTGGCGACTAATTGGTAACATGGACAGAGCCGATAGTTTTTATAATGAAAGTTTGAAAATTAGCGAAGCCACCGGAGCAAAAGGTATGTTTACCATTGACCATTTTAATAAATCATTTGTAGCCACCGCCAAGGGGAATTTTAAAGAAGCTAATACTTTAATTAAAAAATATTATGACCTACGAAAAGAGGCCGACCCTAAAAGTGAAGATGCCTACGGATTAATTGCCCTAGCATATTTACTAGAACAGCAAAAAAATTATGAAGGTGCGCATGAAGTAGCAGTCGTTACCCGGCGTTTATTTAAAGAGCAAAACCTTTTCCCCGAACCGCCGGATGAAAAACCGTTACTACTAGTGGCAGATAAAGTGAAAGAGATGTTGC
>JBBSPP010000032.1:0-12392 GCA_038258625.1 Chitinophagales bacterium | reverse complement strand
TCAATAGATTGCTAGGACAAAAAATGGCGATTGTGAGTAGCAAAGTGCAAACTACGCGGCACCGTATTATGGGTATTTTGACGGAGGACAACTATCAAATAGTTTTCTCAGACACTCCAGGAATTTTGGATGCAAAATACAAAATGCAAGAGCGCATGCTCGAAGAAATAAAAAATGTGCGCAAGGATACTGACGTGCTTTTATTTATGATGGACGTAAAAGATGAGCTTGCCGAAAATTTGGAACTACTCAAAGAATACAAAACCAACAAACCCATCATTTTTATACTGAACAAAATAGACAAGATTCATAATAAAGATTTGATCGCACTCACCCAAGAAATAGAAGAAGCTGCCGCGCCAAACAGTATTTTATCAATCTCAGCCGAAGTAGGAATTCGGACAGACCAACTGATAGAAAAAATTGTAGAATTGCTACCAGAAAATCCACCCTACTTTGATGGGGACGATATGAGCGACCGCCCCGTACGTTTTTTTGTAGAAGAAATTATACGCGAAAAAATATTTCTATTGCTGGATAAAGAAATTCCTTATCATACTGCTGTACACATACGCAGCTACAAAGACGATGAAAAAATGACCCGCATAGAAGCGGACATTATCGTAACCCGCGAAACGCAAAAAATAATTATGATAGGCAAGGGTGGCAGCATGATTAAAAAAATAAGCGAACAATCCCGCGCTGATATTGAAGAGTTTATTCAGCGAAAAGTGTTTATGGAATTGCGTATAAAAGTGCGTAAAGACTGGCGCGACAGCGATATTTTTTTGAAAGAGTATGGCTATTGATTTTTCTCTTTTTGACAAAAAGATACCAATTGATTCTATTGACTTGCAGTTAGAAAATGGTCAATCAAAAGTGATTGATATTTTGCGGTTGGATAAAATTCACCCCACAATCTCTGGCAATAAATGGTTTAAATTAAAGTATAATTTGTTGGAAGCAGAACGGATGAACGCCGATTCTATCCTAAGTTTTGGTGGTGCATTTTCCAATCACTTGCATGCGTTAGCTTACGCTGGCAAACTTTTTAATATAAAAACAATTGGTATTGTGCGTGGTGAGAAAGTTCAAAACCCAACACTCACGGATTGCAAAAATTGGGGCATGGAATTACATTTTATACCACGCTCGGAGTATCGAAAAAAAACTGATCCTGCCTTTTTACAACAGCTAAAAGCAAAATTTAGGAACCCATATATCATCCCCGAAGGTGGAGACAACGAGCTGGGTCAAAAAGGCTGTGCCGAAATTTTGAGTACCGAAATGATTGCCAATTATGATGTACTTAGTAGCTCAGTTGGCACGGGTACAACAATCAAAGGGTTGGCACAATTTTTTAAGAACCGGATTTTAGCTATTGCTCCCTTAAAAAATGAGCACGATTTAAAACAAGATTTACAGACGAATATTCCAAACCTTCAATACTTTGACGGCTATCATTTTGGCGGATTTGGAAAAGTAACAGCAACGCTTTTAAATTTTCAATCACACTTTTTGATGCATCATGGAATTGAATTAGATAAAATTTATACCGCTAAAATGTTTTTTGGCCTGCAACAAGAATTGAAAAAGAATATTGCTTTTTCTGACAAAAAAATACTGGCTATTCATACGGGCGGGCTACAAGGAAATCGACCAATGCTTTAGTACATATTTATGAAGCTTTTTAGTTTTTATCATATATTTTCGCCCCCGTTCTAATGAAAAACTTATTAGTATTTATTGGTTTTCTTTTTTGCAGTTTGGCTACAACTGCACAAGAAGCAGAAATCCCAACCCTGCCTAGTATAAAGATTGAAACTAAGGACGGCTACAATAATTTAAGTTGGGTAAACACTTATGATGGTCTCAAATCGGTTATCATCCTACGCTCGGCGGATAGTATTTTAAGTTTTGTAACGGTGGGCACCATTCCGAATGCCAAAAGTGGCGTGCATAAATTTGTTGACAAAAGCCCATTGTTGGGCAACAATTTTTACAAAGTTCGGCTACTTTTTCAAAGCGAGTTGGAGTGGTTTAGCAATACTTACAAAGTGGTTTTAGACTCTGCAACCATTGCCGCTTCTCGCAAACGCACACTTAGCACAGGCAGTACCAACGCTACCGAAGCGGGTACGGAGGAAACTACCCCCACAAAAAATTACACCGATTTTTATTACGAACCTTCCACACAAGTTTATACCAATCCTTACACTGGCCATATTATTATTAGCCTGAATGATGCCCGCCAAAAACGATATTCATTACGTTTTTATAATCCTCAAAAAGAGGAAGTTTTGTACATCTCGCGCATCAAACAATCGTATGTAATTTTGGACAAGTTCAATTTTAATGCGCGCGGCACCTACTTTTTCAAATTGTTTGAAGACGATGAGGTGAAAGAAAGTGGTTATGTAACTATTTACTAAACGCTAAATTATTCCCTTCAATTTCTCCATAATTTCAGCACTCATTTTTTGGATGGCGTTGTATGAATAACCTGCGATGTGGGGTGTAATTATTGTGTTGAATTTCAAAAGCTCATCAACGTTTTGCCAATGTTCACTTTCATGATTGGCTAAAAATTGTTCATTTTCCAAAACATCCAAAGCCGCTCCTATAATTTTTTTTCTGCCAAGAGCTTTGATCAAATCGACTGTCGAAACTACATCGCCTCTAGAAGTATTTAGTAAAATGTGGGATTTGCAATTGGCTATAAATTTTTCATTATAATAATGAAACGTTTCCGTATTCGCAGGTACATGAAAAGAAATTACGTCTGCCCTTTCTTGCAGTTCTTTCAATGAAACTTCTTGCACATTGCTATTTCCAAAATCAGTTTTGTACTTATCAAAAGCAATAATATTACAATTAAAGCCGGCTAGTTTTTTAGCAAAAGCTTGCCCCGTATGGCCGTAACCTATTAACCCAATTGTACTATCGAATATCTCCCATCCACGGTTTAGTTCACGACTCCATTTTCTATTTTTTACCTCGCAAAAACTACTAGCAATATTTTTTTGCAATGCTACCAACATGGACACGCAATGCTCCCCTACTGCATTTGCAATGCCCGCGGGCGATGATGCAAAAGCAATATTATTTTTTCTACAATATTCAGTATCAATAATTTCTGTGCCCGAACCGAGGCGTGCAATCCATTTTAAATTATCAAATTGGCTCAGTAATTTTTTGTTTAATGTTAGCTTGGTAGAAGTTACAATTCCGTTCGCGTCAAAAGGAATTTCCCCATCGTCAAAAAAAATAGAATCATAGCCTTTCGCATCCAATAGCATTTGAAAATCCTTGGAAATATGTGCAGCCAGAAGTACTTTTTTTTTCACTATAAAATTTTTATGCAGGATACAGTTGATGGAACAATTGGGCAAATCTTTCTGGCGTCAGTTCTTCAGGGCGTTTGCTTTTTAAATCTTCAGGCAGCACAAAGTTCAGCGCCTTTAGGGAATTATGTAACGTTTTTCTGCGCTGCCCAAAAGCTGTTTTTACCAAAATTTTAAACTGATTAAAATTTTCAATTTTATACGGATTATCGTTTCGCTCCATTCGAAAAAGGGATGACATCACTTTTGGCGGTGGCTGAAAAGCACCCGGCGGCACATCAAATAAAATTTTGCAATCATAAAAACATTGGCATAACACACTCAGTATGCCATAAGCTTTTGTGCTGGGCACGGCCACAATCCGCTGCGCTACTTCTTTCTGCAACATGCCCACCATTACCGGAATGTGCTGTTTATTTTCTAAGGTTTTGAAAAGAATGGGCCCCGAAATATTGTAGGGATAATTTCCGCACAGCAGGATATCATGTGTAATATCAAACCGTAAAAAATCTTGTTGTGTAAATTCTTTTTCGGGAAAATGTTTTTGGAGAAAGTCAATTTTTTCCTGGTCAAATTCCACGCCCAAATAGTTTCTCTCGGCAGGAAATTTTTTGGTAATGGCCCCAGCCCCTGGACCAACCTCAATAATTTTCAAATCAGGGTATTGCAAAATTGCATTCGCAATGCGCTGGCAATATTTTTCGTCATGCAGGTAATGCTGCCCAAACGATTTTTTGAGTGTAAGATTTTTATAAGTGGCCAAGGCTGTAAAAATATGCCAAGTGCCCATACAAAAAAAGTCCCAACGCCAAGTTGAGACTTTTTATAAAAAATTAGTCATGAACTTATTTACTCACCAGCACCTTGTGCGTAACTTGGCTTTCTCCAACTGTAAGATTCAACAAATAAATGCCTGTGGTTAGGTTTTCCAAATCAATATTTAGTTTGTTTAAACCTGCATTCATGTTGGAAGATTCTGCACCTGTAACAATTTGGCCAAATGTATTTATCAAAGAATAAGAAACTTGTTCAACATGTTCCAATTTCAAATCAACCGCCAACCTATTCGCTGCAGGATTAGGATATATATCATACTCAAAATGCAACGTATTCATCGATGAGGCACTCAAAGGCTCTACACCACATTTTTGCTCCACAAATTTTCGCACATCATCGGCATTCAAGATTAGTTGGGATAGTCGGTACATTTTACGATCACTGCACACCACAAAAATGGTAGGATAACCCAAAATACCATTTGCCGAAAAAACTGACTTCACAGTATTCGTCGTTGTTTCATTAAAAATTAAATAATTGGTACCGCTTACATAATCGCCTTTCGTATTGGTGCCAATGCCGTGCAAATCATTGGAATTAGTATATTCGTCGGCCTCATACATCAGCACCTCGGCATCTTGACGAAGTGTTCCGTTGGGGCCAAATTTACTATAATAATTATCCAGCACATGTGTATTATGATATACCCAGCAAGGGTCGCACCAAGTGGCGGGTAAATCTATAATGAAATGTTTGCCAGCATTGTTAGTAACCGTAGAGGAGAAAAAATTATTATTAATATCTGTTGCCGAAAAACTTGGTATCGTAGTACCATCAGGAAAAATCTGAGCAGTTACTTGAGAGTAGCAAAATATGATGATTAAAAAAAACAACTTTTTCATATCGTCAAAGGACGACCATAACTTATACATTTTACATATAGTCACAGCTTTATGACATACCAAGCTTACAACACACAAGCATTTTGTAAAAGGTGTGCGTGCGTATGAAAATTTTATAAATCACTTACCACTTGTCATAATTCTGCCAAAACAATGTTTTGTATATTTGCGGTTCATCATATTTTAAACTAAAAAATAAAAAAATTATGTCATTTAAATTACCAGAACTACCATACGCGAAAGACGCACTAGAACCACACATTGATGCCAAAACTATGGAGATACACCATGGCAAACATCACCAAGGCTACACAGATAAACTGAACAAAGCCATTGAAGGCAGCGAGATGGAAGGAAAATCCATTGAAGAACTTTTGAAAAACTATAAGGATAATAAAGCAGTGCGAAACAACGGTGGCGGTTTTTACAACCACTCATTGTTTTGGACAATCCTTAGCCCAAATGGTGGCGGCGCGCCTAGCGGATCATTGGCAACAGCGATAGAAAATGACCTTGGTGGTTTTGAAAAATTCAAAGAAGAATTTGCAGATGCAGCAGCTTCACAATTTGGTAGTGGCTGGGCATGGCTTTGCGTAACAGACGGAAAACTAAAAGTATGTTCTACCGCCAACCAAGACAATCCCGTAATGGGAGAAGGCTGTGGCGGCACGCCCATTTTGGGTATTGATGTGTGGGAGCACGCTTATTATTTAAACTATCAAAACCGTCGGCCAGATTATATTGAGGCATTTTGGAATGTAGTGAATTGGCAAGAAGTTGCTAAGCGTTACGAAGACGCCTAGTTTTTTTTATACAGATTCTAAACCTGACAGATCTCAAAAGACCTGTCAGGTTTTTTTTTGGGCAAAACCTGACAGGTCTATTTACAACTTGTAAATAGAAGACCCGTCAGGTTTTTACGTTTTTGCACCCTCACAATTATTTCTGAAATAGTAATTTCTTTTTATGGAAAATGAACAATTAAATTATCTTTAATTCGTTCGGGTTATGAACAAGATTTTTAAAAATAAAATACCTCTTTTATGAATAGCGGAATTTCCGAAATCCAACAACATATTCTCCATCAAGATTATTCGCTCGCGCTGCGCCGCTTGTTGGATGTGAGTCTTTATACAAATAATGATACTTTGATAAAAGAAAGCATTGCCATAAGTAAGCAATACAGTGAAAAATGCAAGCACAAAACATTGACTGCTGCCGAAGAGCAGAATATGTTGGTTGAACTACCAACATTATTGGCAAAGCTAGATGCCGCTATTCCCGAAGTCAATTTTACGAATGAAGAAATATTAAATGCCAAGCAAGTTTCGAAGGTTTATAGCAAGGGTGGTTTCCGATTAGAGCCGCTGGATATAAATGTAAAACAAGGCGAAATAATAGGCGTAGTAGGCGAAAATGGAAATGGTAAAACCACCTTACTGAGCGCACTTGGCGGGCAGTTAAATCTTAGTGGCGGGGCCATAGATTATCCGCTTTTTCCACAAGCAGATTTGTACGAAGTGCGCTCGCGCATTGCTTTTATTCCACAGCGCATTGCACGGTGGCATGGGTATTTAAAAGATAATCTTCATTTTAGCGCAGCAATTTCTGAAACGTATGGCCGAGATAATGAACTAATGGTGGAGTATATTTTGGAGCGGCTTGGGCTAAATAATTATCGCCATCTTACGTGGGATCAGATTAGTAGCGGCTATCGCACCCGTTTTGAAATTGCGCGTATTTTATTGCAAAAACCAAGCCTCCTTATTTTGGATGAACCACTCGCCAACTTGGACATCAACACCCAAGAAATTATTCTGAATGATTTGCGTTTTATGGCAAAAAGTGCCGTTCGCCCATTTGGAATTATCCTAAGCTCGCAACAATTGCACGAAGTAGAAAAAGTAGCCGATAAAGTAATCGTACTGCGCCAAGGAAAATACATTCACTCACAAGATACGAGCGAAGCCGGCCGACAAGCCACTACAGAATTTGTAATAGAAATAGAAACAAAAAATACCCGCGAAGAGCTGATGAATGTTTTTGAAAAAGACCAAATTAAGGTAGCGTATAACGGCGGTTTTTTCCAATTGACTTCGGAGCAATTAACTGCCGATACCATGTTGCAATTTATTTTACAAGCTGGTACAAAAATTACTTATTTCCGAGACATTACTTTTTCAACCAAACGTTTTTTCTAAAAAAAATTATCCCGATAGTCATTGGGGAAACTCCCTAAACAATCAGAAAAGCCAGCCAACTAAACCCACTAAACATTCTTCCCATGCTCAATACAATTAAAAATTATATCAATAAAACCCTTAAGCAACATCCCGATTTTTGGACCACAAGATTGCCTTGGGTTTTAGGCATTGGCGTACTCGTACACCTAATTTTAGGACTGATTGTTTTTGCTACCGAATGCGATGTGCGTTACCGTACCGCCTACGAAACGTGGGTCGGGTTTTTAATTATCATCATGCTACTCGCGTTGGTATTTTATATTATTTATTTGTTGCGCTTTAATGTTTTTAAGCGTTTTGGCAAGCTAAGTTCGTGGCATTATGTAGGTACTTTTTTAGCATTTTTTATTACCATGGTTTTGTGCATTAGCTGGGTGTACAATCCATGGTTGGTTACGTCATTCTCAGCTAGGGCACAGTATAATGATACCCAAATTGCGCATGATATTAATAGAATAAATGTACTCATCAATACATTGGAGTATGATTCTATCCCGCACTTATGGACGCGCCAAAAAGTAACCTTGGCAAAAAAAACAAGCACAACTACATATTATGAAGATTATAATTATGGCCCATTGAATGGTGAGATGCAGCAGGAAGAAGAACATTATGATAATCCGGATGGTACGGTTTATAAAACATCACCAGTAGCACAAAGCGGAAATTATGAAGGCATGATAACCCAAAATGATACGCTTCTGATCGATAACAGGATAGCGCGCTTGGATACTATGCAGTTCAACGCCTACTTAAAAACCGATAGCATTCAGCGGATTGATGATAGTAGTTATTATCGTTTCTATGTTGCAGATTATACCTATTTGAATAGTTACCACAGTTTTTTTACCAATACCAACGTTGATGAAATTGAGGATAAGGAACTATTTTATAAAACGATTGCTGCCAAACCAATCATTGAAAATCGAACAGATATGACAACGGAATTACGGCAGTTAATAGAAAAATATTGGGCAGAAAATTACCAGCGATACCCGCCGTATTCAAATTACGAAGTATCCACAATGCCGTATGATTACAAAAATTACATCAACAGAAAATACAAAATTTACGACCTCGACGAAGGCCTAAAAAATATCAGTAGCAGTTATTATTTGTGGAGATGGAGCAATTTAGATTTTCTTATTTATCCGCTTTATTATTTTGCCTTGGCCATGGCGCTAATGCTTTTTTTGTTTCGGCATAATCGTAAAAAAACATTTTTTTATACCTTACTGGCTGGGGTGGTTTTGTTCATTTTATCGGTTACCGTTATGGCTTTTATTAAGGCGGTAGATGTTGTATTGCCCATGCTTATTTTTTACATGGTGGTGTTTGGCGTTGGTACAGCAAGGATTTTTATAGCCAATCGAAAAAATATTCTTCAGGATATAAGTATGAATTTATTTATTTTCTTCTCTCCTTTATTGC
Source organism: Chitinophagales bacterium (assembly GCA_038258625.1). Taxonomy (GTDB): domain Bacteria; phylum Bacteroidota; class Bacteroidia; order Chitinophagales; family Chitinophagaceae; genus JAGNRR01. The sequence continues at coordinate 3,695 of JBBSPP010000032.1, read as the reverse complement.
CATTATTACTTACTGCACAATATTATGAAGTAAAGAAAAAAACATTTGCAGCCAACAATTTTAATACGGATTTTAATTACTCCAGATTATACGCCGAGGCATTTCAATATCAAGATACTGCAATGGTTGCTTCGCAAATTCTAGGTTTCATTTTATTTATTATTTTGTTGCATTTCGTTTTTTCAAAAATCCTACGCAAGTCATACTCCTTGCCCGAGAATTAGGAAAAAAGTAAGCGCGGCAACTCTCCGCAACTTAGAATAACTTTGCCAACTGCTTTTAACCAAAAGCGATACTAGATGAACGAAAACTTTGAGCATTTAATTACAGGCTATCTTGAAAATCAGATTGGTATCACGAATAATTTTTTGACAACCGAACTTTCCATTGCACTACAAAAAAACTTATTGCAGCTAGCCGCGCAAGACAAGCTACACCAAGCAGGCGTAGGCAGTTCGGCTAGATTAGCCTTCAAACCCGAGATTCGAAAAGACCAAATTTTTTGGCTTGACCAAAAAGTAAATGGCCCATTTGAACTTGCATTTTTTGCGCAGATAGAGGGATTTATAAAGTACCTAAACGAAACTTGTTATACGGGCATAACCGATTATGAATTTCATTACGCGCTGTATGAGCCGGGCAGTTTTTATAAAAAACACAAGGACCAATTTAAAGATGATGCTAAACGACAGTTTAGCATGATTACGTATTTAAATGATAATTGGCAAGAAGGCGACGGCGGAGAATTGGTAGTATATAAAAAAGCCGGTCCAAAGGACTCCATTGGGAGCGAAGAAAAAATTGCACCAACGATTGGTAAAACAGTTTTTTTTAAAAGCAACGAATTGGAGCATGAAGTTCTACTGTCGAATACGAATCGAATGAGCATAACGGGTTGGCTTAAAAAATAAATGCTTTGCGTTTATTTTCAATTAACAAGTCAACTATTTTGTCAGTTCGAGCAGCTTGCCCCGCACTTATTGCGGGGGGGAGCCGAGAACCGCTCTAAATAACAAATGCCCTTTCTCGGCTACGCTCGGAATGACATTCGGCTTTTTGATATTTGACATTTAATATTTTGACATTTGACATTTGATAACTGACATTTGCGAAAGTTATGAGTTTAATAAAATCAATTTCAGGGATACGAGGAACGATAGGCGGCAAACCAGACGACGGATTAACGCCCGTGGACATTGTAAAATACAGCGCTGCTTTTGCCACCATTACAAAAGCAAAAGGCAACAATAAAATAGTGATTGGGCGCGATGGCAGAATTAGCGGGCCAATCGTCGAAAGCCTTGTAATTGCTACCTTACAAAGCATGGGCATAGAGGTTATAAACTTAGGATTAAGTACAACCCCAACCGTAGAAATGGCGGTTAAATACGCCAACGCCGGCGGCGGCATTATCCTTACGGCTAGCCACAATCCTAAACAATGGAACGCCCTAAAACTACTCAACGAAACGGGCGAATTTATCAGCGCCGAAGTGGGTCAGCAGGTGTTGGATATGGGCAATGCCAATGATTTTACGTTTAGCGAAGTTGATGATTTAGGCACAGTAGTTTTTGATGAAAATAAAGCATTTAAGAAAAAACATTTTGACGCCATCCTCGCGCACGAATTGGTAGATACAGAGGCAATTACAAAAAGAAATTTTAAAATAGTAGTAGATGGTATAAATAGTAGCGGCGCAGAATATGTGCCCGATTTATTGATGCTTTTAGGCGTGGCCGATGTGATACTTATCAACGGCGAAATGCACGGCGATTTTGCCCACAACCCCGAGCCACTCCCCGCCCACCTCACCGAAATGACGACCATTATAAAAAAAGAAGGCGCCGACCTCGGCATAGTCGTGGACCCCGACGTGGACCGCCTAGCTTTTGTAAACGAAGACGGTACCATGTTTGGCGAAGAATATACTTTGGTGGCCGTGGCAGATTATATGTTGGCGCATAAAAAAGGCAACTCAGTTTCCAACTTATCATCCACCCGCGCGCTGCGCGATGTAACCGAAAAACATGGCGGCGACTATTTTGCCAGCGCCGTGGGCGAGGTAAATGTGGTGACCATGATGAAAGAAAAAAACGCTGTAATAGGCGGCGAAGGCAACGGCGGCATCATAGTGCCCGAGCTACATTACGGCCGCGATGCGCTGATAGGCATTGCATTATTTATGTCGCACTTGGCTAAGTATGATGGTACCATGAGCGAGCTGCGCGCTAGCTACCCCAACTATTTTATATCAAAAAATAAAATAGAACTCACCCCCGATATTGACGTGGACAATATCCTAGCCCAAATGGCAGCGAAGTATAAAAACGAACAAGTAAACACCACAGACGGCGTAAAAATAGACTTTGCCGAAGAGTGGGTACACCTGCGCAAATCAAACACCGAGCCTATCATCCGCATCTACTCCGAAAGTGCTAGCGAGGATAAAGCCAATGCCTTGGCGGAGAAGATTATGGGGGAGATAAAGTCTTTGTAGCGAATAGCGATTAGGACTTAGGGAATAGGGTATTAATTAATATTCGTTCTACAAAATATCCGTAACGTATAAGCATTTTGAAAAAGAAGATTATCTACCAATAGAAGGAGTTAATTCCAATTCCTCATTTAAATCTACTAACCACTTTCCACTAGCATTGGTCACACAAATCTCGCTCACCGTTTTGGTAATCGATATTTTTTTGGGGTCCTTCGTTTTATCTACAAACTCTACTTCCACAAAAGCAAGTTTTTCGTCTCGTCTACCTGTTTTGTAAATAACTACGCCCGCTTTGAATATTTTACTTTGTAAATAAGCACTTTCCTTTAGACGTTTTTCGGCGGGTCGTTTTTGCCAAGCCTCCTTCATTTCATCTAATCGCTTATAAGAATTTTCATGTACTAGTGTCCTTAATTTTGTAAAATCATTTATGGCTTGCGCCTTTAAATAATCTATTGCAATCTTTTTTATTTTCACTTCATCGGCCGCCTGTGCCATTGAATTTAATGACAATAAAATGGACAAAAAAACCAATATTCCTCTCATAAATTTAAAATTAAGACTAAAGCAATAAAGCTCCTACAATAATAATGTTAACTCGCTCTTCGACATGTTAGCGCAGCGCATGTCGAAGCAGAATAAGCGGTGGATTTGCAATCCGCTTAGTGTACAAAACGCATTATCAAGTCCTAATTCCTATTGCCTATTGCCTCTACTTATACTTCCCAATCCGCAGCCCAATTTCCCACTCCGCATAAAAATCAGGGTGGTCGCTTTGGAGGGTACACATATATATGTCAATCGTTTTGCGGAGGGTCATGGCGTTGGCTAAGTGATTGATGGCTTCTTTTCGGGCTTCGGCGCTGGCGGTGTTGGCTCGGGCGTGGCCATAAAATTTTTCTAAAAAAGCCTCCGATGTATCAGCCAAATTTGTGAGATGCTCGGCGGTAACGGCCAGCAAATCTGCCACTAAGGGCGTGGCTTGGCGGGCGGCGCGGCTGGCCAAGCTGTACAAAGCCGCATCGTCCAAAGCCTTGATGGCGGGCTGGGTATAGTGCCATAAGCCGCTATCCACTTGGTGGCCAGTTTGTTGCTCCATAGATAGTGCTGGGCTATCCGTGCGCTGCCAATGGTAGAGGTGCAGCCCCAGCGCCACATTGTATAACTGTGCCCGAAGCTCAAGGCGAATGTTGTTTTT
>JBBSPP010000031.1:0-12469 GCA_038258625.1 Chitinophagales bacterium | reverse complement strand
GTTAGCCGGTGCTTATTCGTTAGGTACCGTCAACCGAGATAGAAATCTCGGGTTTCTTCCCTAATAAAAGAAGTTTACAATCCAAAGGACCTTCATCCTCCACGCGGCATGGCTGGTTCAGACTTTCGTCCATTGACCAATATTCCTCACTGCTGCCTCCCGTAGGAGTCGGGCCCGTGTCTCAGTGCCCGTGTGGCTGATCATGCTCTCACATCAGCTACTGATCGTTGACTTGGTGAGCCGTTACCTCACCAACTATCTAATCAGACGCACGCTCATCTTGAACCGAAATTCTTTAATCATTATACGATGCCGCATTATGATATTATGGAGTATTAATCTTAGTTTCCCAAGGCTATCCTCCAGTTCAAGGTAGATTGCGTACGTGTTACGCACCCGTTTGCCGGTCTCTATAAGAGCAAGCTCTTATATACCCCTCGACTTGCATGTGTTAAGCCTGCCGCTAGCGTTCATCCTGAGCCAGGATCAAACTCTCCGTTGTGAATGAGTTTGAATCCAAATTCTCAAAAGAAAATTGTTGGATTACATTTTATTGTTTGTACATGTTAGTTTATAAAAACCTTACGTTTTTATTCTGTTGTTTCCAATCTTTCAAAGAACTTTTAGCCGAAGCTAAGTTTTGTTTTCACCACCTTTTTTCAAAGGGAGCGCAAATGTATTTTGAGCTTTTTTACTGAACAAATTTTATTGCTAAAATTCGAAAGTTTTTTTTGCTGTAAATTATTATTTTTCAAGAACATTTTTAGTCGAAACCAACACCCTTATTTTTTAAGGGAGTGCAAATGTATTTCGAGCTTTTTTACCGAACAAATTTTATTGCTAAAATTTGAAAGTTTTTTTGAGCTTTTAAAAATATTTTTCAAGAACATTTTGGCCGAAACCAATTCCCTTATTTTCTAAGGGAGTGCAAATGTATTTCGAGCTTTTCTACTGAACAAATTTTATTGCTAAAATTTGAAAGTTTTTTTTGATACTCTTACTTGTTATTCAAGAACATTTTGGTTGAAACCAACCTCCTTATTTTCTAAGGGAGTGCAAATGTATTTTGAGCTTTTTTAACCACCAAACTTATTTAAAGTTTTTTTGATTTTATTTACTCACTTTCGTTTGCTATGTTGTTGTTTAAAGAGCGTCCCTTTCTTTCAAAAGGAGTGCAAATGTATGCGCGTTTTCTAAACCGCCAAACTTCTTTTCTCTTTTTTTATAAAAAACATTCTCTTCCATTCTAAATATGCTCTACAAGTACTGTTGTCGCTGATTTTTTGGACATAAATATTTTCTTAAAAAATATCATAAAAAGGTTCTAGCCTCTGCGAATTGCAATAGATACCTATGGAATAGAGCGAACATCACCATATATTTACGAGATGAAAAAAATAATTCTATTTTCAATCCTTATTATAATAGGCAATACCGCATGGGCGCAACAACGCATTAATATGAAAAATCCACCAACTACTAAACGTACAAACGTAAAAGATGATTACCACGGCAAAACCATTTATGACCCATACCGCTGGCTGGAAGACGACCGCTCAAAAGAAACTGAAAGTTGGGTAGATAAACAGAACGAATACACGAATGAATATTTGAGTAAAATACCGTTTCGTGATAAGGTAAAAGCAGATCTGACCAAACTATGGAATTACGAGAAATATAGCAGCCCGTTTAAGAAAGGCAATTACTACTTTTTTTATAAAAATGATGGACTGCAAAATCAATCGGTGTTGTATTACCAAGAGGGTTTGGAAGGCGCGCCAACAGTTTTTATAGACCCTAACAAATTAGATGCTAGCGGAACGTCTGCTCTTGGTACGCTATCTTTTAGTAAAAACAATGCGTATGTAGCTTATGCCGTAAGCCAAGCCGGTAGCGATTGGCAGGATATATATATAATGAATGTGGAGACTCGTGAAAAGATGAGTGATAAAATTGAATACACCAAATTCAGCAATATGGCGTGGGTGGGCGAAGAAGGTTTTTATTATAGCGGCTACGACAAACCCGCAAGCGAGGAAAAGAAATTCTCGGCTAAGACGGAGTTTCAAAAGATATTTTATCACGCAATGGGTGCGGCACAAAATGAAGACAAACTAATATATCATAACCCCGACTACGCGCAACGCTACAAAGGTGTGAGCATTAGCGACGACGAGCGATACCTTATAATGTACGAAAGTGAAGGCACCGACGGCAGCCAGATAAGCTATATGGATTTGAGTAAGAATGAAAACGAGCGACAATTTACTTTACTATTAGAAGGTTTTGACAAAAACTATAGCGTGCTAGAAGTGATAAAAGACAAGTTTTATGTGCATACCAATGCTTCGCTTAATGCCGCTGGTCTTTCGAGTAATTATCAAATAGTAGCCATTGACCCCAAAAACCCAAAATCGGGAAGTTGGTCAACAATTGTTGCTGCCAAAACTGAGAAACTAGAAAACGCCAGCATTGTGGGCGGAAAAATTATTTGCGAATACCTAAAAGATGCACACAGCCAAATGATACAATACGACCTCACCGGTAAGATGGAAGGCGAAATTACCCTGCCCGGCATTGGCTCGGCGGCAGGCTTTGGTGGCGATATGAAGGATGACCATACGTTTTATTCCTATAGCTCGTTCAATGCGCCACCTACTATTTATAAATATGATATTGCCGCTATGGAAAGCACGGTGTTTAAAGAAAGTGGTGCCACCTTTCCTACTGATGAAATTGTAGTGGAGCAACGCGACTTCCCGAATACCAAAGATGGCACTATGGTAAAAATGTTTTTGGTATATAAAAGAGGCACTATCGTAAATGGTGGCGATATGGAAAAAGCACCTGTATTAATGTATGGCTATGGCGGTTTTAATATTTCGTTGGGGCCGAGTTTTAGTATTCCTAATTATTACTTTGTGCAAAATGGCGGCGTGTATGTTATGGTAAACTTGCGTGGCGGCGGCGAGTATGGCGAAGACTGGCACAAGCAAGGGATGCTGGCGCAAAAGCAAAACGTATTTGATGATTTTATAAGTGCGGGTGAATATTTAATTTCTGAAGGTATCACATCAAAAGATAAACTTGCCATTAGCGGACGCAGCAATGGCGGCCTATTGGTAGGTGCTTGTATGACGCAGCGGCCTGATTTGTTTAAAGTAGCATTGCCCGGCGTGGGCGTGCTCGATATGCTGCGCTACCACAAATTTACCGTTGGCTGGGGTTGGGTGGTAGAGTACGGCAGCAGCGATAATGCCAAAGATTTTGAATACTTAATTAAATACTCCCCGCTACACAACGTGCGCAAAAATATGGATTACCCCGCCACATTAATTACCACTGCCGATCATGACGACCGCGTTGTACCGGCGCATTCGTTTAAATACGCCGCCACTTTGCAAGAGCTAAATACTGGCCCAAACCCACAACTAATTCGTATTGATAAACAAGCAGGGCACGGCGCAGGAAAACCAACGTCCAAAGTGATTGAAGAATATGCTGATGTGCTTAGTTTTACTATGTACCATCTTGGAATGAATCCAGAATAATTAATAGTGAAAAACTAACAGTGAAAAGTGAAAAATAATGTTGTTTTAATCGCCGCTCTCCTACTCCTTAGCGTTTCGGCTTTTGCGCAGGATAAAGATTATGCTAAACGCATTATCAAAGATTTGTGTAGCGAAAATATGGCGGGGCGCGGCTATGTAAATGATGGTGTAAATAAAGCCGCTGATTATATTGGCACGGAGTTTCGGAAAATTGGGTTGAAGAAATTTGGGAGTTCTTACTTTCAGCCGTTTACCTTTCCTATCAATACATTCCCGAATGCTATAAAATGTACGCTGGATCATAAAGAACTTGTGCCGGGCCGCGATTTTTTGTTAGCACCTAATAGTGGAGATTGCTCTGGTGTTTACAAACTATCTCATTACGATATTGGCGATAGTTTGGAAGAAGCTTTGTTTGATAAAAAGCGTGCTTTTGGCATGAATACTAACGAAGCTATTGTGCTACACAATGCCCCGCGTGATTTTGAACGCATCCCTACCGATATAGAAATTATAAGTTATGATAAAAAAATGATTCACAGCTTGGCGCAGGAAGCTGATGAAGGTTGCAAGATTATTTTCCCTGATAGTGTGATTAGCAATGCCGATACATTATTAATTGATGCGCATAATAAAGAGATTAATGCTTTTACAAGCCGCAATGTGATTGCCTACATTCCTGCGAAAAAGAAAAAGAACCGCGACAAATACATAGTGTTTACCGCACATTACGACCACCTTGGCAAAATGGGCAGCGCAATATTCCCCGGCGCGAGCGACAATGCCAGCGGCACGGCTATGGTGCTAAACCTTGCCAAACATTACGCCAAAAACCAAGCAGATTACAGTATGGTATTCATCCTTTTTGCGGCAGAAGAAGTTGGTTTGCTAGGCTCCGAGTTTTTTACCGACCACCCTACTTTTGATATAAAAAATATTAAAACCCTGGTAAACCTCGATATTATGGGAGTGCCGAAAATGGCATTGTGGTAGTAAACGCCACCGAATTTCCCCAGCAGTTTGCCACCCTACAAAAAATAAATACAGCCAAAGGCTACCTACCCGAAGTGCGCAGCCGCGGCCCTACCCAAAACAGCGACCACTATCATTTTTATAAAAAAGGCATTCCCTCATTTTTTATATATAGCAATGGCGGCCCCGGTTTTTACCACGATATATATGACACCGCCGATAGTTTGCCCATGGCCAATTATGAAAATGTGTTTAAGCTTTTGGTAGAGTTTGTTGAAACTTTTTAGAGAAAGAGAAAATGAAAAAAATAATATCAATTATCATGTTTTGCTTCATTAATGTATTATGTAAAGCACAAACAAATTTAGAACTTACCTATTCTCAATTTGAAAAGAAAATCATGAAGTTTGAATTAATTGATTCTACTGCAGGCAATGTTGATAATGACCAACGACCAGATAAACTATTTAGCCTAAGTGCAAGACGGTATAAAGATCAAAATAGTTTTGAAACATTTGATTTTAGTAAACTCTATATTTTAAAATTATCGCAAAGCTCAAAACTTTACATATTCACAAATGAATTTGATATGGCATGTTCGGGCAGATTCGCTAGCGGTTGTTGCGGAGTTTCTGTACAAGATGGAATGTTGATTTACACCGTGAGTACAGCAATTGATAACGGTACCCTCACGGAAGAAATTTATTATAAATGGCAAAACCATACGTTGGTGCCATTTGAGTTTCAGCAATTTTATTTTTATATTGATAATAAAAATGATACTAAAAGTAAAAGATACAGTTTAAATAAAGCTGCCAAGACAATACCCAAATCGGTAAAATTTAAAGATGGGCTACCTACAATAAGTATTATTAGTTTTAGATTGTAATACTTCAATTCCTGATTATCCTATTTCGCTGCGCTTGTCAGAGACGACTACACACAATCACTTTTCTCTTTTCACTTTTAGTTTTTCACTAAAAATCCCTACTCAATCCGCGCCCGATAAATCAACGATTTATCAGCACTCACATTCCGCAGCGTAAAATGAATGGCGTCAATATCTGGGTCAAAGCCAAGGTCAGTGCCAGCTAAGACGGTAACTTTTTTATGCGGTTCTATGGTTGCAAAAATGGCTGTGCCATCCTCTGGTGCAGGGCCGCCGTCTACGTGTTGGCTAAAGTAGGCTTGTAGCGTGCCTTCGCCTTCGTTTTTGATAATGATGCTGGTATCGGCGGTCATGCTGTGTAGCTCGCGGGTCTTTGTGGTGGCGGCTTTGAGGGCGCCATTGCGGCTTTGGGCGGTGGTGCTTTGGTGGTATATAATGTAGTCGTTGTATTTGGCCTCGCTGCGGCTTTCCCAATATATTTTGGCAATGTCGGCCAGGTCTGCCATGTCAGTATATAGCGCATTGGCGGCAATGCGACGGGCTTCGGTGGCGGCGTCGCGATTGGCAATGGCGGTGCGCGCGTCTTTTATAAGTTGGTCAAAAGCAACCAAATCGCTACGAATATCGGTAATCATACTGGCGGGAATGCCGCGTGGTGTAAGCTGTGCCTGAAATTCATCGGCACGGTCGGCCATGTTTTCGGCGAGGAGTGCAAACTCGGGCGCATCGGCATCGGCCACTTTGCCATAGTCAAAACTGCGATAGGCGGCGGTGCCATCGCCCAGCACGTTGGCGGCCACGCCGGCCACTTCGCGTAGCTTAGCGCCAATGGCGGTTTGGGCTTCATTGCGCGCCAGGGTAGCCCCGGTTTGGCGGGCCAGATAGACCGCATCGGGCGTAATATCTCTAAAAGTGGTGAGCAGGTTGCCCAGCCCGTCCATACGCTCTGGCGTTACACCTCGTGGGGTAAGTTCGTCTTGGTCGCGCTCCAAAAAAGCTTGTTTTTCGAGTACCTGAGCTAGCAGTTCGGCAAAGCTAAATGCGAATTTGATTTTTATTTCTTGTGCCATAATATGATTGTTTTGTAAGAGTGAATTTACATCATCGGCTCCTTACTTTATAATTTTTGTTGTTAAAAGTTTAGATTATCTTTAAATAAGTTCTACTTTTTACTAAACGAATATTACTTGTTTTTAAACGTATTAACTATTTGGCTAAATGTATGTTGTTTTTAACTTTATTACACAAAAAAGCGTTTAAATGAGTATAAAAGCTGTTTAAATGAGTTTAATTACTGTTTAAATGAGTATTTTTTGAAAAAATATAGTAGTTTAATAAAAATGTAGCATCATTTAAGGCGAAAAATAGCTTAGCTAAAAACATTTTTTTCTTCTTTAATAGAAAATATAGCTAGCAGAAGCCTGATGGTACTAAGTAATACGGCCTTTGTACCCCAACGCACACAAAAGATATACCGCCGCAAATACATGCTGCGCTTTGTACCGGTTTAAGTGATTATATTTGGGAAAAAATAGCTGTATTGGGTGCTTGGTGGATTTTTGCGACTTACGTTTATACAGATGTTATGGTGAATTAAAAGAAAATGAGAAAATTAATTATACTATTCCTTTTTATTTCTTCCTCTAGTCAAGCGCAAAAAATTGCATCTATTGAAAAGAGTAATTGCGCGACTAAAAAATACTCCTATGTTCTAAGAGAATTATTTCATTTTTCGAATAACGAATGGATTACGATAGATGACACTAATAAAAGTGTTTCGTATTATGTGCCATTTAAACATGCTCATAAGTTGATTACATTTAATAGGAAACTAAAGAACCCAAATTATAACTCTTGTGATGAAAGTCTGTTTCAAATTCGAAAAAAATATGTTACCCCCATTAAGTTCGAAACTATAACTTCTGAGAGTTTTGAACACGAAGAATTGAAGGAATACCAGATTATTTCTAATAGCCCAAAAACTTTAAAATCCGAAAAGGATGATTTTGGAACTTTTACAAATGAGCAGTTAGAAATTATAAGAACTGCATTAAACGAAAAATTGAAAACCTTTGGTTTGGAACCTAGAAACCCTATTTGTCCCATAAATGAAATAAACAATAATTATATAAAGACAGGAGATAGCTTATTAATTGGAACTTTAAAAATTCATACAGGTCAATGTTCTTATTTTGCATTGCCTGGGCATGCTTATGGTGGAGGAATTTTGCATTTTATAGTATATCCGAACAATGAAATAAAATTTCTTTTTGCTAATACCGAACTTTTAGAAATAGCTGATTTTAATAACAATGGTCAAAAAGAGTATCTTTTTTATATAAGTAATTTCAACTGCTACGGCTATGTATTATTCTATAACAATTTTGAAAAAATCAACGCTTCAGTTTGGTCTTACCATTGACAAAAGCCACCCGTCTGAGCGTAGTTTGTAACTACGCTCTAATATTCCCACTGGGTATAGTTTGCAACTACACCCAAATATTTATACAAAAAACCCGTCTGAGCGTAGTTTGTAACTACGCTCTAATATCTCTTGCAAAAATATAACGCTGCTCCCCTAGCGCAAGCTTAAGGCGTAAGCCTTTGCGTAAGCAGCTTGTATTATACACTCCAAAAAAATCCACCCCGCTATTCAATTCGTACGTATTATTCAATTACCGCAAGGCAATCCTTTTTACCCTACCTTCGAGCAACATTTAAATAAAAAACATGGAAAAAAATCATTACTACGACGCGGCAGACCTCAACAAATTTGGCAACGTAAGCGATTGGCAAAAAGAAATGGGCGACAAATTTTTTGATTGGTACGGCGAAGTTTTTAAAGACAGCGCCCTAACCGCCAAAGAAAAATCACTGATAGCCCTAGCCGTAGCCCACGCCGTACAATGCCCCTACTGCATAGATGCGTATAGCGGAGACGCCTACGAAAAAGGCTACGATCAAGCCCAAATAATGGAAGCCATACACGTAGCCGCAGCCATCAAAGGCGGCGCAGCACTAGTACACGGTGTACAAGCCATGAACAAAGTAAAGAAAATAGGCATGTAAATCTTTTTAGCGATAAGCGAATAGCGAAAAGGAATTAGGGAAGAAGATACCCTATTCGCTTTTCGCTAATCGCTCTTTCCGAAAATAAAACATAATACAATAAATGAAATCATTAAAAGCACTAGCAAATTCATTAGCAGATAGCGAAGAGCAAATAGCCGTTCTACAAGATAACCCGGGCAAATACCCACGCTTTGAGCATAAATTACAAACCATAGGTTTGTTGCCATTAAAGCCCACCGGCACCGAAATTTTTCAGGTAAACATGGGCAAAATGTGTAACCAAGTATGCGGCCACTGCCACGTAGATGCCGGCCCAGACCGCAAAGAAATCATGACGCGCCATACCATGCAGCAATGCTTGGATGTACTCGCAGAAAATCCGCAACTTACAACAATCGACTTAACCGGCGGCGCACCAGAGATGAACCCCGAGTTTCGATGGTTTGTTACCGAGCTAAAAAAATTGCACCGACACGTAATTGTGCGTTGCAACCTCACAATAATTCGCGCCAATAAAAAATATTACGACCTCCCCCAATTTTATAAAGACAATGATATTGAGGTGGTTTCTTCCCTCCCATTTTACACCGCCGATCGTACTGACAAGCAGCGCGGCAATGGTGTATTTGTTGATTCTATAAAAGCGTTGCAAATGCTCAATGAGGTGGGTTATGGTATAGAAGGCAGCGGGCTGATACTCAATTTGGTGTACAATCCGGCTGGTGCATTTTTACCACCGTCTCAGTCTGCTTTGCAAAAAGAATATAAAGATGCGCTGATGGAGCGGCACAATATTCAGTTTAATGAACTGTTCGCCATTACCAATTTACCCATCAGTCGGTTCCTCGATTATTTGTTGGTATCTGGCAATTATGAAGAGTATATGAGCAAACTCATTGAAGCATTCAACCCATCTGCAGCGGCAGGCGTAATGTGCCGCAACACTGTTTCTATAGGTTGGGATGGTTATTTGTACGACTGCGATTTTAATCAGATGCTCGAATTAAAAGTAGCCTGCGGTAAAGAAAAACAACACATTGCTAATTTTGATATTGACGCCTTGGATAGTCGCAATATTATTACAGGCCAGCATTGCTATGGCTGCACCGCGGGTGCGGGTAGTAGCTGTGGCGGTACGGTGGCGGAGTAGTTTCTTTTAAAATAATTTGTAAGAAAAATAAAGATTTCATTTTTGTAGAAAAATGAAATCTTTATTTTTAGCTCCAATATGAATATCAGCATTATCATACCTACATATAATGAAGCGGCAAATATTGCCGGGCTGGTTTTGTATTTAAAAAAGCTAGACGGTTTTGTAAATTCCGAAATTATCGTGTCGGATGGCGGCAGTACGGATAATACAGTACAGCTTGCAAAAGATGCTGGAGCAACAGTTTTTCTATCTCCTACAAAAGGGCGAGCCGGCCAAATGAATTACGGCGTTTCCCAATCAAATAGCGATATTTATTATTTTGTACATGCTGATACAACGCCTTGTAGCACTTGCTTACAGCATCTTAGGCAGGCTGTAAACAAAGGTTATGATTGTGGTAGTTTTCGTACAAAGTTTGACAGTAATCATCTTTTATTAAGAATAAATGCTTGGTGTACGCGCTTCAATTATTTATTCTTCCGAGGTGGTGATCAGTCCATTTTTGTTACTAAAAAACTTTTTGAACAAGTGGGCGGCTTTGATGAAAATTTTTTAATCATGGAAGATTATGATTTTTTGGAAAAGATTTGGACCGCCGGAAAATTTAAATTGATTCCAAAATCAACGCTCATTTCGGCACGAAAATATGATGATAATACTTGGTTGTCTGTGCAGCTTGCAAACCTAAAGGTGGTAAAAATGTTTCGGCGAGGAGCTAGTCAAAAAGAGATGCTCGATACTTATAAAAGCATGCTTAAATATCGAAAAAATGCATTTTAAGGAAAAGGTAATTTGGATAACGGGCGCGTCTTCGGGTATTGGCAAAGCACTTGCAGGAATGTTGGCACAGCAAAAAGCGAAACTAATTTTAACCGCAAGAAATCTTGAATCCCTAGAAAAAGTACAAAAGCAATGCGCAGCTTTTACAACATGCAACATCCTACCCGCCGATTTAGTAAGCGATGATTTAGAAAAACTAAGCAACCAAGCGTTAGCAATTTATAAGCACATAGATATTTTTATAAACTGCGCAGGCGTTAGCCAACGATCTTTGTCAAAAGATACAGATATGAAAGTCTATCGACAATTAATGGAAATAAATTTCTTTGCGCCTGTGCATATTACAAAGGCACTCCTACCCCATTTTGAAAAAAATAAAACAGGTCATGTAATTGTGCTAAGCAGCATGGCTGGACTTATGGGTTTCCCAATGCGCACGGGTTACAGTGCCGCCAAGCATGCACTCAAAGGTTTTTTTGAAACGCTGCAAACTGAACATTCTATTCCTAATTTTCATATTACTATCGTAAGTCCGGGACGGATTAATACGCCAATTTCTTTATCTGCCGTACAAGGTGATGGCACGCCGCATAATAAAATGGACGACGGCCAACTCAATGGAATTCCCGTAGAACAATGTGCAACAAAAATTCTTAAAGCCATTGAGCAAAATAAAAAACATATAATTATTGCCAAAGAAGAACGCATACTTTGGTGGTTTTGGAAAAACTTTCGGTTTCTTTACTATTCTATTGCTCGTAAAAAAGGTTTGAAAGATTGACTAGATTTCTCACTACGTATCGAAAGAATTAATGAATCATAATTACATAACCGGCATACAACAAATTGGCATCGGTGTGCCCAATGCGCAAGAAGCAATGCTGTATTACAAAAAACGTTTTGGGTTGGACGTGCTAATTTTTGACGATGTAGCCGAGGCAAAACTAATGGCGAAATACACCGGAAATGAAGTGCATAACCGTCGGGCCATCCTCACATTAAATATGTTTGGTGGCGGTGGTTTTGAAATATGGCAATACTTAAATCGTGAACCAAGAGCACCCGCTAAAAAAATTAACTATGGCGACTTAGGGATTTTTGCCGCCAAAATAAAATGCCTTGATATTGATAAAGCATTTCAGTTTTTTAAAACAGAGAATACCAATGTTGAATTACTAAAAGACCCCGAAGGCAAATCATACTTTTGGGTAACAGACAAGTATGGCAATCAGTTTCAGATTGTAGAGGCGTTGGATTATTTTACTAAAAATAATAATCGTACGGGAGCAGTTTCTGGCGCAGTGATTGGTGTAAGTGATATGAAAATTGCTGTTGATTTCTACAGCAATCTGCTTGGGGATTCTACAATTATTTATGATAAAAAAGAATTGCATCAGAGCCAAACAGATGAAAATCCTCGCAATTATCATAAAGTGCTTTTAAGAAAAAAGGCAAGTGAGCAAGGTGCTTTTGGAAAACTGTTGGGCGGAATTGACATCGAATTGGTCCAAGCCTTGGACCGCACACCTACCAAAATTTATGCAAATCGTTTTTGGGGCGACCTTGGTTTTATTCATCTCTGTTTGGACGTGATTAATATGGACGCCCTAAAAGTTTCTATGCAAAAAAACAATTATAATTTTTCTGTAGATAGTAAAGAAACGTTTGATATGGAAAATGCTGGCGGCCGTTTTTGCTACGCAGAAGACCCCGATGGAACACTCATAGAATTGGTAGAAACGCATAAAGTACCTATTTTGAAAAAGCTTAATTTATTTTTAAATCTTAAAAAAAGAGGATTGGAAAAACCACTCCCAAACTGGATGATAAAAATGTTGGCTCTAAGCAAGGTTAAAGGGTAAGCTTTAGACACTCGACAATTATTATAAAACTTACATTTAACCTCCATGAAGCAACTTCTTATCTTACTATTTTTGTGTGGTGCAATTGCTTTAATGCTCGATGCAAATTCTATTGCAGCCGCTCCGCCTTCCAGTCATTCATACAAAAAACTAAAGGCATTTGATGTGTTAGAAAAAAAATGTAACGCTT
>JBBSPP010000030.1:0-12522 GCA_038258625.1 Chitinophagales bacterium | reverse complement strand
CTTTAGAAGAATGGAAAAAATTAGTAGAATCTCTTGGAGGCGAAAAAATCATTAAGAACAAGATGAAAAGTTCAACAGGCTGGCTTGAGACAACTATTGAACAATCAGATACAAGTATTTTTAATGGAATCTCTACTCCCTATGTTACAACAGATAGGAAGGTTCGAAAAATAGGTTGGTACGCAACTTGGTGGACATCAACACTTGCCTTAGAACCTGCAAACTGGACTTATAGACTTACATATAATAAAGACAAAATTGAACGTTGGGGATTTTATAAAGTAAGCGGATTTTCGGTTAGATGTATTAAAGATTAAATAATATTCTTGGTAAACTAAAAAGAGATACTGCCACTAACATCAGCTCATACCCAATGCTCAAAACCCACCAGCTAATTCAGTTGTTCCCCAAAAATGCTGTTTGAGACATTGCGCCACAGTTCCGATGGACTCCCTTGGAGCGTGTTATCTCGAACGCTCGATAAACGATTCCGATAGCTATCGGAATTCAGAACCCACTGCTGGGTAGGCAGACTAGTACAAAAAATTATTGCCAGTAGGTCACGCTAAGGCGTAACGAGCATTTCAGAGAAATGCATTATTCCTAATTCGTAATGTATGCCTTCTGCAAAACATTACGAATAGCAACTCCATAAAATAATAAAGTATGTATCCCGCCATTAGTTTGGTGCGAGAGCAAAAGAAAGGCTAGCCAATAAAAAGAGCAGGCTACATTTGCACATGTTTTTTTTATAAAACGGAATGAATAAAAAAGTAGAAAACTGGGTGTTATTAATTGTACTCGCACTTATTTGGGGCAGTTCGTTTATACTTATGAACCGCGCCATGTTTGACAGCAACAATTTGCCTACCCTACTCTCGGCTACCGAAGTGGGAGCCTTGCGCATGGTTATAGCCGGTCTTTTTATGATGCCTTTTGTATACAAATCTCGCTCGCTCTTTTTCTCAAAAGATTGGATTTGGTTTGCGCTCGTTGGTGTGCTCGGCAATTTTTTTCCCGCCTTTTTATTTACCTATGCCGAGCGTACACTTTCTAGTTCGCAAACGGGCATGCTCAATTCGTTGGTGCCTATTTTTTCTTTGATTGTATCGGTGGTTATTTTTCATAACAAAGGAAAAAGCAAAGGCATTATTGGTATACTTCTTGGCTTTGCGGGCACACTCTTATTAATATCATTTAGCGAATCTAGCCACGACGCACAATCGGTAGATTATGTAGCGGTGTCGCTTGTGATATTTGCTACAATTTGTTATGCGCTCAGTCTTAATATTATTAAAGAAAAACTAGCCCATGTAGAATCGATAAAAATCACGGCTGTGTCGTTGGTGTATATGCTTATACCATCCTTACTCGTTTTATCGTTTACTGATTTTAATTTAAAAGTTACGGACCGAACATTTTATCCTGCTATAGGTTATACCGGTATTTTGGCTATTGGCGGCACGGCCATTGCGCTCATGCTTTTTAATAAACTCATCAAACAAACGAGTGCTTCGTTTGCATCTTCGGTTACTTACCTCATACCGTTTGTTGCCATTAGTTGGGGTCTTGTTTTTAACGAAGCTATCAATTGGTCGGTTAGTTTTATTTTGTTGATTTTGGCTGGGATTTATTTGATTAAGAATGATAAGTAAGATTTTAGTTTTAATTGAAAAAGCAGCAACCTAAAATTACTTCCCGATACAAAACCGTGAGAAAACAGAACTCAAAACATCCTCATTAGTAATCTTCCCGGTGATAGAACCCAGCGCATCCAACGCCACCCTCGCATCTATAGAAATAAACTCCCCACTAATATTATTCTTCAATCCATTTTCTACTTTTTGCAGAGATTCTTGCGCGGTTTGCAAAGCCGTTAAATGCCGCGCATTGCTAACTTGAATATCCGTTTGCACTTTTCGATTTTCGATTGTTTGAACAAGCAGCGTTTTCAGTTTTTCCAAATTCCGTTTCGTAGATGCCGAAATTTCTAAAGCTACATAATTTGTCAAAACAGAAACTGCTTCTTCTACATCGTAGGCGCTGCAACTGCTATCCATTTTATCAGATTTATTGAGGATGACAATTACATCTTGCTCGGGTGCGAAATTTATTTCCTTTATATCCACTGCAATTTCTTTATGTGGTTTTGTAATGTCGGCCATATATAAAACAATACTCGCATCCTTTAATTTCTGAAACGAGCGCTCAATTCCTTTTGACTCCAAAACATCTTGTGTTACTCGGATGCCAGCCGTGTCTATAAACCGGAACGAAATTCCTTCTATTGTTATTTCGTCTTCAATAAAATCGCGTGTGGTGCCAGCAATATCGCTAACAATGGCTTTTTCTTCATTTAGCAAAGCATTAAGCAAAGTAGATTTTCCAACATTTGGTTCACCAACAATCGCAACCGGCACTCCGTTTTTTAACACATTGCCATACTGAAAAGACTGTATTAAATTTTCAAGCACAGAATTTGTTTTAGCTATCAACGCAAAGAATTTTTCTCTGTCTGCAAATTCAACATCCTCTTCGCTAAAATCTAATTCTAATTCTATCAAAGCGGTAAAGTCAATTAGCTCTTGCCGCAGTTCTTCAATTTGCTCAGAGTAACCTCCGCGCATTTGTTTAATGGCTAATTCGTGTTGCCCTTTGCTTTCTGCGGCTATAATATCGGCTACGCTTTCCGCTTGGCTCAAATCTAGTTTCCCATTCATAAAAGCACGTTGGGTAAACTCGCCCGCGCCCGCCAATCGCGCGCCATTTTTTATGCAAAGACTTACAATTTGTTGTAACACAAAAGGAGAACCATGAGCCGAAATTTCTATACTATCCTCGCCCGTAAAAGAATGCGGATTTTTAAAAATTGAAATAAGTACTTCGTCAATTACTGCTTCACCATCTTTTATTAGGCCAAAATGCAGGGTATGACTTTCTTGGTTAACTAGTTTTTTACCCCAAAATATTTTATCCGCAATTGGAATTGATTTTTCGCCCGAAAGTCTTACTACGCCTATTGCACCTACTCCGTTGGGCGTAGCTTGTGCTACGATTGTATCACCATTTTTTTCGTTCATATATAGCTTGCAAAGCTACCCAAAAACCCTATCCACAATGTTATTATCTAGCCACATTTAATGCAATGATTTGGGCTATATTTGCGGCTGACGAGATTTTTACAATGATTGATAATTTCTATTTTTATCTGTTTGGGGCATTCTTTACCAGTTTCACGCTCCAATATCTTGTTATTGATTTATCGCACAAGCGAGGCATTTTTATAGATAATAATGTCAGCGATTTACCCCAAAAATTTCATACCGCGCCTACCCCGCGCATTGGTGGGCTTGGCATTTTTATTGGTTGCTTTTTCCTGATGGTCAATACTGAGATTGGGCTTTTCCTAATGCTTGCTTCTGTACCCGCTTTTGTGGCTGGTTTTCTGGAAGATTTGTTTGCTAAAATCACACCTAGCCGACGCTTGATTATCATGCTCGTATCTGCCGTCATGGCAATTTATTTGTTGGGCGTAGTCGTTACCGATTTTACGTTCTTCAAAGTACCGTTAGAAATCGGCGTGATTATTACCATTATTGCAATTATAGGCATGATAAATGGTACCAATTTAATTGATGGCATCAACGGTCTTTCTTCGGGCATTTCGATGATCATTTTTGCCACCTATTATTTTATGAGCATAACGGTGGGCGATAATGATATTGAATTTATTAGTGCCATTTGCGCCATGACCTTACTTGGTTTTTTCTTGTTCAATTATCCTAAAGGTCGAATTTTTTTGGGCGATGGTGGTGCGTATTTTATCGGTTTTATGTTGGCGGCAGTAGCTATTTTATTAGGAAAAAACAATACCGAAATTTCACCTTGGTTCATTCTATGTACCTTAGTCCATCCGGTATGGGAAGTCATATTTTCTTTTTTTCGAAAAGCTGTTATTGAAAAAGAATCACCTTTTAATCCTGACCCTTATCATATTCATCAGTTTATTTTTATTTACCTAGCTAATAAAAATAACCCTATGACCACGCTAATTATTTTGCCATTTGTACTCATCAATAATTTGATTGCCCTCCAATTTTACAACAATCATCTGGTGCTCGTTTTGCTAGCATTTAGCTACATGGCCATTTATACCACGGTGTATATGGTGCTATACAAAAAACACCAAAAAACAATTTTATCAGGCAATCATTCCATGACTAAGAAAGGTGGACTAATTAACAAAGAGCCATCGTAACCCAAAGCGAAACATTGGGTTTTGCGCTGCGTAATTAATGTAGTTCAAATTATTTTTTACAAAATAATGTTGCACTTGGTCAAAATTAATGGTTGCTCTAAATCGCTTTATTTTAAAATTAAAAAATGGATTAATGCGAGGAATCATCTGTTTTTTTACTGAGGTCTGCGGATTGAAAGATTGAAAAACTGGCTGATAAATATCATTATAATACGGCGTATTAAAATACACATCCAAGCCTGTACTTACATCCATTTTCTTTTTAAAAATTTTGCCATTATAAGCCAGCCGATGCCAGCTAGAAAGTAACGGAATTTGTAAAGGCGTATTGGCGGGAGACAATTGGAGTAGCACCTCATTATTGTTTGTCCATTGTCCAAAATTCACCGTTTTGCTAGCCGTAATTTGCGTAATGCTGATGGGCGAATTATATTGTAAAAAGTTGGGCTGCAACCCGTTACTATAAATTAATTGATTGAACAACAACGAATAAACTGAAGCTTCAAAACGCAATTTGTTATTTTTATAATATCCGCCCAACCTCGTATTAATTTGTGGTTTCAGATCTTGCAATTTCTCTAGGGAATCTGTTTGGATAGACTCTGATACAAAATAGGGTTGTTGAATATACTGCCCCGCACGCACACCAATTTCACCAAGTCCTTGTGGCAATTCTTTGCTCAATCGGCCATCCAAATTCAAATTTCCCTGCGCCATGCCGGTATAATAAAATCTCAGATTGGCGTCCACTTTCCAAGAAGAATCCTGGCTTTTTCGGTTTGATAATTGTCCGAAAATATAATTATTTACGCTGCTCTGGCTGCGCACATCGCCGCCTACTTTTTGATACTCAAACCCCAACCCACCCAAAACAGAAAAAATACGTTCACGGAAATACACATTCCCCTCTGCCGAAAAATTGGTGCCGAAAATCTTATTTCGATAAGCAATTCCGAGGGTATCATTTAGCTCGTAAGGCTGATTGAAATAAAAGGCTCGAAAAATAGAATCAGGGGAGGAATTCATAAAAGTATCCAGCTCATTTTTATAATAAATTTCGTTGCCAAAAGTAAGAATGGGTTTAAAATTTGTCTGTTTCAAACTATCCGCATCGTAGGTAATAGTAGTTTGCCCTACCGAGTATTCTTGGTTAAAAGTTACATGAGCATCGCGCGAAAAATTTACAATAGGCGACCGCTTTAATGTACCCGAAACGTTGGCCCCTACAGGAATTACCTCCCGATTATTAAATGCAGGAATCGTCAAAAACTCATCAGATAAAATACCTAAATTTTCATCCTGCTGCAATTTATTATACAAAAAAGTAGCGTTGGCTTTGTACCGTTCACTGCGCGAGGCATAGTCTGTAACAAATGAAAAATTATCAATATTATTTTTTTGCACTTTATAAAAACCTTGCGAATTTATTTTGCGGTAGCGCGTGCTAAAATTCCAATACGGCTTTATATTTTGGGTATGAAAAAGCTCAATTAATTGCTCCTGTTTTGTACCCACATTATAACGCACTTCTGAAAAAGGTTTGGTGGTATTATAAAAAAGTACATCTTTTTTTAAAAACCGAAAAGCCTCAAACGAACTGGGCATGAGTGTAAATTGTGCAGGCAGTTCAGCCTGCGCTTTTAATGATTGATAAGCCCCACCCAAATTCCCCAAGTCTCGTTCCCAATTATTTAGCAAATTGATACGGTGCATTTCGGTTATGGAGGTATCATACTCATTTCGCTCGCCACTGCTATTTTTATAAAAAATTTGAACTGAATTATCATCCGCCTTTTCGGCAAACCCTAATGTGTCCGAAACAATATCTGCATCGCCCGTAACGGTGTTTTGGTTTCCCGTATTCGATATTTGACCGTGTACGCTAGCTGTAAAAAAACTACAACAGCACACGGCACAAAAAACAAGAAACCGAAAAGCAAACCGCCTCCTTCGCATAGGGCGCAAAAGTAATTTTTGCCAAACGATAATACTCGGTAATGCCAATGAAATATATATGTTGAAAGTTAAAAGAGATTAAAGCATGCCAATCAAATCTGTAAATAATAATGCCATAATGGGCGAGGCGGCGTTGGCAGCTTCTAGCACCTCTTCGTGGGTAATTTCGTTCATTTCGTCTCGAATACCAAGGTCAGTAATGACGCTCATGCCAAAAACTTTCATGCCGCAGTGCTTTGCCACAATCACTTCTGGCACGGTACTCATGCCTACGGCGTCGCCGCCAATGGTGCGTAGCCATTTATACTCGGCGCGGGTTTCGTAGGTTGGCCCTTGCAAACCGATATAAACTCCTTGGTGCAGCCGAATGTTTTTTGCTTGAGCAATGTCGGCAACTTTTTTTATCAGATCTAGTTCATAGGGCTTAGTCATATCAGGGAATCGCGTACCCACATTTTCGTTATTTGCGCCGCGCAACGGATGCTCAGGGAACATATTTATGTGATCATTTATCATCATGAGGTCGCCTACTTTAAAATCAGGGTGCATACCACCAGCCGCATTGCTCACCATCAAATATTCTGCGCCTAACATATTAATCGCGCGCACCGGGAACGTAACTTCTTGCATATTATATCCTTCGTAATAATGAAAACGCCCACTAAGCATTACCACCTGCACATTATTTATGGTGCCAAAAATTAATTTCCCGCCATGCCCTTTAACCGTAGAAATTGGGAAGTTTGGAATTTCTTCGTAAGCAATTTGAGTTTCTATTTTTACCAAATCAACCAATCCACCAAGGCCGCTGCCCAAAATTATTCCTACTCTGGGAACTGCTTTTATTTTCAATTTTAAATATTCCGCGGTTACAATTAGCTCGGGCAGGTTTAGGTTTTGCATCGTAAATTATTGGTTGGCAAAAATAACATTTACAAATCAAAGTTCTATTTTCTAAATAAAAACGGTTCTTTGTTTCACCCTACCTTTACCCACAATGGAAATAAAAAACAAAACAGTATTAATTACCGGCGGCAGCTCGGGCATAGGAAAAGACACAGCAAAACTATTTGTGGAGAAAGGTGCGAAAGTTGTTATCACGGGCAGAGACAAGGAAAAGTTGGAAGCTGTAGCCAAAGAAATTGGCGCAACACCATTGCATTTTGATATTAGCGATTTAAAATCAATCCCTGCAAAAGCTAACGAAGCGTTGCAACTTTTGGATGGGAAAATTGATGTACTCGTCAATAATGCTGGTATCGGCACGTTTGATGTACTTGGCGAGATTAAAGAAGAAGATTTAATGAATGTTTATTCTACCAATGTTTTTGGATTGACGCTACTCACGCAAGAACTTTTGCCAACGTTCAAAAAACAACAATCGGGTAATATTATAAATATTGGCTCCACGGCTAGTATGAAAGGCTTTGCTGGTGGCACAGTTTATTCCGCGTCAAAATTCGCGGTGCGCGGCATGACGCAATGCTGGCAAGCCGAGCTACGCCCCGATAATATTCGCGTAAGCTTGGTAAATCCTAGCGAGGTAACAACTGCTTTTGCCGATACAGACAGAAACGAACGCAACGAAGAAAATAACAAATTAGGCGGCGAGGATATTGCCCATAACATTGTTTCGATTGTAGAAATGCGTAATAAAGGATTTGTACCGGAGGTCACAGTTTGGGCTACCAACCCGTTTGATAATTAGCGCGCTAACAATTTATACAAATTTTGCAGGTTAAAAACTTATGCCATTGCTACTTTCGCTAATCCCGTAAGTAGCTTTTTTTTGAAAAACAACATCCAAATATTATTCAGTCGGCTTCGCTCACAGTTATGGTTTCGTCCGGCTATGTTTTGCTTATTTGCAATTATTTGTGCTTTTGTGGCTCGCCTCGCCGACCAATCTGATCTGCAATATCTTGTACCACAAATAAAAGATGAATCCATCGAGCAACTGCTCAAGACGCTTTCTTCGAGCATGTTGGTCATCGCTATTTTTGCGGTGGGCTCTATGATTTCGGCATTTACAGCTGCTAGTAGCTCAGCCACACCACGTTCTTTTAAGCTCATAATTGCCGATGATAGCTCCCAAAATGCACTGTCTGTTTTTATCGGTTCATTCATTTTTAGTATTGTAGGATTGGTAGCGCTCAAAAATGGCTACTACGCACGGGGCGGTCATTTTGTATTATTCATAATTACTATTTTATTCTTTGTGGTGGTGATACTTACATTTATTCGTTGGGTAGATAAAATATCGCGCCTTGGCAGAATCAATCATACCATAAAATTAATAGAAGATACCACGGCAAGATCTACAAAAAATTATCTGGAAATTTCTAATAAATTTGCTCGGTCTCAACAGCATGAAGGGCACATAACCACACAATTGTTCAGCAAAAAAATTGGCTATGTTCAAAATATTAATGCCTTGGCACTACAAAATATTTGTGCAGAACATGATGTTCGACTTTCACTAAAAGCTACGCCAGGCACATTTGCCGAACCCACTCAACCCTTAGCCACCATTTTTTCCATGAAAAAAATTAGCGAAGAAATGGTAGAAAATATAAGAGATGCTTTTACAATTGATGAACACCGCACCTACGAAACCGATGTTCGCTTCGGGCATATTACCCTGAGCGAAATTGCCAGCCGTGCCCTCTCCCCTGCTGTCAACGACCCTGGCACCGCCATTCAAATATTGAGTTCGCAGGTACGATTATTTTATCTTTGGCATGAACTTGGCAAAAATAAAAAAAACGAAGAAATAGAATTTGACCGTGTGGAAATGCCTCCCTTAACAGCCCTAGATTTGCTAAAAGATGCTTTCAGGCCAATTGCCCGAGATGGCGCTACGAATGTTGAAGTAATGATTCGACTACAAAAATCTTTGAAATCGATTTCAAAAATTAGCTACCCACAATTTGCAGAAGCAAGCATCGCCTTATCAACCGAGAGCTATGAGCGTGCGGCAAAGGTGATGGTTTTAAAAACTGATTTGGAAATTATTAAGCAATTGTGCTTAAAAGCGTAAGATTATTTGCCAGCCGTCCTTTTTTAAAAATGCAGTATAAGATTCAACAGCCCTTTTTTCTAAATACGATAATCCGTATGGCAAAAAGCGATTAATTGCTACATTTGCCAACCTTTGAAAAGAATATGGTGCAAAAAATTTTGATAACGGGTGGCTGCGGTTTTGTAGGTTCTAATTTGGCAATTTATCTAAAAAATGATTTTCCCAAATTGGAGATTACCTGCTTTGATAATCTTAAACGGCGTGGCTCAGAGTTAAATATTCAGCGGCTGAAAGAGAATGAAATTACTTTTATACACGGTGATGTGCGCAACATCGAAGATTTTAATGAGGTGGGCGAAATTGATTTATTAATTGAAGCCGCCGCTGAGCCGTCGGTGCTTTCGGGTATTGATTCGCCGCCCAATTATGTACTTGATACAAATTTGAGCGGTACAATTAATTGCTTAAATTTTGCATTAAAAAACAAAGCAAAATTTCTATTTCTTTCCACCAGCCGTATTTATCCTATTGCTGCACTTAGCAAAATTGCCTATGAAGTATCGAATACGCGGTTTACAATTTCGCCCCATCAAACAATGCCCGGCATTAGCCAAAAAGGGATTGCCGAAAATTTTCCGCTAGAAGGCGCACGCTCTTTTTATGGCACAAGCAAACTGAGTTCCGAGCTGATTATCCAAGAGTACGGCGAATTTTATAGTATGGATATTATTATAAATCGCTGCGGTGTGCTCACTGGGCCGTGGCAAATGGGCAAAATTGATCAAGGTGTGGCCATGCTTTGGCTGGCGCGTCATTATTGGAAAAAAGATTTATCCTACATTGGTTTTGGTGGCGAGGGCAAACAAGTGCGCGACATCCTTCACATTCATGATTTGTATGAATTGGTAAAAAAACAAATTGAGAACTTTGAGGTTTTTAATCAAAAAATATTCAATGTAGGCGGTGGGCAAGACGTAAGTATTTCGTTACAAGAACTAACCACTATTTGCGAAGACATTACTGGGAATAAAATAAATATCAGCCAAGTGGCGGAGACGCGCCCCGCCGATATTCCCGTTTATATTTCCGACAATACCAAAATTCAAACTATCTGCGATTGGAAACCGCAACTTGCGCCAACAGACGTACTTGCCAGCATGTATGATTGGTTGTTACAAAACGAATCACTTATTAAAAAATTATTTTAGAAATGAATATTGCATTAGTTACAGGTTCTTCGGGACTTATAGGCGGCGAGGCCGTTGGTTTTTTTACCAAGAAATTTGATAAAGTTATTGGTATTGATAATGATATGCGCAGTTACTTTTTTGGAGAAGGAAGTTCGACCTCGTGGAATCAAAGCCGCTTGGAAGAAGAAAACGAAAATTTTGAAACACAAGCAATTGACATTCGTAACCTCGAAGACCTCAAACCACTTTTTGAAAAGTATGGCAAGGACATAAAATTAATAGTACACACAGCCGCGCAGCCCAGTCATGATTGGGCGGCAAAAGAACCACTTACAGATTTTGGGGTAAATGCTACAGGCACAATCAACCTGCTGGAACTTTGCAGATTGAATTGCCCCGAAGCTGTCTTTATTTTTACATCGACCAATAAAGTGTATGGCGATACGCCAAATTTTTTACCATTAATAGAGCAAGAAAAACGATGGGAAATTGATGAACGTCACCCCTATTTTAAAAATGGTATTGATGAAAAGATGACTATTGATAGCAGCAAACATTCTGTGTTTGGCGCAAGCAAAGTAGCGGCTGATATTATGGTGCAAGAGTACGGCAAGTATTTTGGTATTAAAACGGGCACCTTCCGTGGTGGTTGTCTTACAGGGCCCAATCATTCGGGCGCGCAGCTGCATGGTTTTTTAGCCTATCTCATGAAGTGTGCATTGTCGGGCGATCATTATACAATTTTTGGCTACGAAGGCAAGCAGGTGCGCGATAATATTCATAGCTATGATTTGGTACAAATGTTTTGGCATTTTTATAATAATCCTAAAACAGGCGAAGTGTATAATGCAGGTGGTGGTCGTTATGCAAATTGTAGTATGATAGAAGCTATAGAGCTTTGTGAAAAAATTAGCGGTAACAAAATGAACTATAGTTATAGCGAGGACAATCGCATTGGCGATCATATTTGGTACATTAGCGATGTATCAAAATTTAAAAAAGATTATCCGCTTTGGGACTACAAATATAATTTGGAGGATACTTTACAAGAGATGCACGACAATATGAAAAGTCGTTATTAATACCGCCGCATGAAACTGAGCATTGTCATACCCGCATACAACGAGGAAAAAAATATCACCGATACGGTTACGGCCATCGTGGAGGCACTCAGCAAAATAAAAATTGACCATGAGGTGTTAGTGATAAATGACAATAGCAAGGACAGTACAGCAAAAGTGTTGGATATACTTTGCGAAAAACATCCCACCGTTCGTTACGAAACCAACAATGGCCCCAACGGTTTTGGATACGCTATTCGCTATGGCCTCGAGCGTTTTACGGGCGATTGTGTGGCGGTAATGATGGCCGATTTATCAGACTCGCCGTATGATTTAGTGCGTTTTTATACTACCATGGTTGAGCAAAATGTCGATTGCGTTTTTGGCGACCGTTGGTGTAAAGAAGGAAAAGTATATGACTATCCAAGGCACAAAAAAGCATTGAACAGAATCGCAAATTGGATTATTCGTATCATGATGCGGATACCTTACTCTGATACTACCAATGCATTTAAACTTTATAAGCGCGAGGTGATACAAGGTATCAAACCCTTTCTATCACCGCATTTCAACCTTACTGTGGAGCTCCCGTTAAAATCAATTATTCGCGGTTATACCTACGCGATTGTGCCAAACTCTTGGACCAATCGCGTACATGGCGTTTCAAATTTGAAGATTAACGAAATGGGCAGTCGGTATTTATTCATTCTTTTATATTGCTTTATAGAAAAGAAATTTTCGAAGGGAGATTATAAGCGAGAAGAAAAATACTAAGTATTGTAGTTCTTTTTAAGAGAGGGTTTTTTAAAAAAACATCGTCCAAGTTGGAGAGATTACACAAAACCAGCTTTTAAAAATTATGAAAAAAATTTCAATGTTATTCTGCTGCCTATTGGTAGCATCATTTTCTTATGGTCAAAATTTTTATGACCTTGGCACTATTCAAACCATCGAAATCACTTTTGCACAAAGCAATTGGGACCAGCTTTTAGATAATGAAAAAGCGGGTGCGGATGGTTACATAATGGCTACGAG
>JBBSPP010000029.1:0-12569 GCA_038258625.1 Chitinophagales bacterium | reverse complement strand
TACTATTAAATGCAAATGATTGCTCATAACGACCCAAGCATAAATTTTTAACCCTTTTTTTTTGACAATGTCGCAGGCTGTCCAAAAGAATTTCTACGTATTCTTTTCTTGTAAAAACATCTATCCATTGGCTTACAGTAAAAGTTATAAAATATACGGCAAATTGATTTTTAATTCTATAAGGATTTGGATTTGGCATGTTGCAAAAATAATGCCATTGTCGGATTGCAAATCCTATTTATTCAGGTTTGACATGCGATACGCTAACATGTCAAACAGCACGTTTGGATTTGGCATTTTTCAAAAATAATGCCATTGTCGGATTGCAAATCCTATTTATTCAGGTTTAACATGCGCTGCGCTAACATGTCAAACAGCACGTGTGCTAACATGTCACACAACATTTCCTAAGCAACGTTTATTGAAACATTCGCCAAACATCCAGCCCATTCGCATACAGCATTAGCGCAAGAAGTAGCACAAGCCCAACGCCATTTGCTTTTTCAATCACCGAATCTTTAACGGTTACACCCGTAATCATTTCGAAAAGAAGGAATAAAACGTAACCACCATCCAAACCTGGAATAGGCAGCAAATTCATAAAGGCTAATATGATGGAAATAAACGCGGTAAGCTGTAGGAAAATATAAAGGTTAAACTCACCAGGAAATAAACCACCGATAGAACCAAAACCACCCAAGCTTTCGCTCACTTTTACCTCGGGGGAGGTGAAAATTAGTTTTAATTGTCCAATATATTCCATAAGTTTTTCGCCAGTAAATGATGCACCTTTTGGTATGGCTTCTATGAATGAATAATCCTTGGTTTTGAAATCTAGAAAATTATCTGCCGTCTTTGCAAACACGCCGAACTGACCTTTCTCTGTAAGTTTTGCCACAGCTTTTACAGTATCGCCGCCGCGCAAAATGGTCATGTTTACTTTATTAATTTCGTCGGGGTTTGCCTTTACTACTTTGGTAGCCTCGCGCGCTATGTCGCCTTGGTATGGAGATTGTAGGTCATTTATTCCTATTACTTCATCCCCTTTTTTGAATACGGTTGCATTTGGGCTATCCTTTGGCATGGAATCTATCACGAACGGAAAACGTGGCGCCATCATATTTAAATTTTTGGTTTTGAGGATATGACGAATTGTACCGGCTGGGATAGCAATTTCTTTTTCCTGGCCATTACGAATTACGGTAAAACTTTTTGCTTCGTTCATCAGCATATTTTTACTAATGGCGTTAAAGTTTTCGGGAGCTTCATTGCCCACTTTGGCAATCATATCACCTTCCATTAGTCCAATGCTTTTTCCTAAACTGTCAACGTGGATACCGTATTTCAAATTTTCAACTGGTAAATATTTTTCGCCATAGCCTGCAAAGATTGCTACATAAATTACAAACGCTAATAACACATTCATGATAATACCGCCCAGCATAATCAGCAGTTTTTGCCATGATTTTTTGCTACGATATTCCCACGGTTGCGGCTCGCCTTTCATGGCTTCTTTGTCGGCGCTTTCGTCCACCATGCCGGCTATTTTTACATAACCGCCCAAGGGGAACCACCCCAAGCCATACTCTGTGCCTTTGTATGTTTTTTTGAACAAAGAGAAATTCATGAAGGTGGCAAATGGGAAAAAGAAATCAAAAAACAAGTAGAACTTTTCTACGCGTGTTTTAAAAAGTTTGGCAAACATAAAATGGCCAAACTCATGTATAATAATGAGGATAGAAAGTGCCGCAAAAAATTGTATCACTTTCATGATGGTGGGCGACATCGCCAAAAAAATATTGAGTAAATCCATTTTTAATCTTTTATTAAACGCTGGCAATAGTGCCGCGTGTTGGTATCAGTTTCTTTATAATCGTGCAAGGTTGGGGTTGCAATGTATTCTATTTTTTCTAAGCAATTTTCTATCAAATCGCTCATTTCCAAAAAGCCAATTTTGTTTTTCAAAAACGCCTCCACTACAATTTCATTGGCGGCATTCATTACGCAGGGCGCATTGCCCCCTGTGTACATGGCCTCGGTGGCTATGGCTAGGTTGCGGAATGTTTTTAGATCGGCAGGTTCGAAGTTTAGAGAAGGATATCGTTGCATATTTAAGCGCGGGTAATTATTGGCTATCCGGTTTGGGTAAGCCATGGCGTACTGAATAGGCAATTTCATATCGGGGAGGCCGAGCTGTGCTTTTTGGCTACCATCAATAAACTCTACAAAAGAATGTATGATAGACTGTGGATGCACAATCACTTCAATCTGTTCGTTTCTCAAACCAAACAACCATTTTGCCTCTATCATCTCTAGGCCTTTGTTCATGAGGCTGGCGCTGTCTATGGTGATTTTTGCGCCCATCTCCCAGTTGGGGTGTTGTAGGGCATGGTCTTTTTTTACATTTACTAGGTAGTTTGGCTTTTTACCAATGAACGGTCCGCCGCTAGCTGTGAGAATGATTTTGCTCACCTCGCTCATATTTTCGCCTACCAAGCATTGAAAAATTGCCGAATGCTCGCTATCCACGGGTATTAATCTGGCGCCGGTTTTTGCTACGGTTGCCATTACGATATCGCCCGCCACTACGAGCGTTTCTTTATTGGCGAGGGCAACAGTTTTGCCCTGCTCAACGGCCGCCAAAGTGGAACTCAAACCTGCAAAACCAACAATAGCCGCCAACAACACATCGTACGTATCGCTAGCCGCTACTTCTATCAATGATGTTTCGCCAGCAAAAACTTTTATATCCTCGCCCTGAAGTGCATCATTTACATAATCATACTTATCGGGGTTGGAAATGATGGCGATGTTGGGCTTGTGTTTTTTGCATTGCGCTATTAATAAATCGGCATTATTGTGCGCGCTAATAGCTTCCAGGCTAAATAAATCTGGGTGTTCTTCAATAACTTCTAACGCTTGTGTGCCAATGGAACCTGTGCTGCCGTAAATTGCAATACGCTTGCTCATACAAAAAAATAAGAGCGGCAAAACTAGCGTGTAATTGCGGGCTATTCGGAATTATTTATCTTTTTAATTATGAAAATCATTTATGAACCTTAACTTTAGCCTTTCTTTATAAATAATGAAATTTACTAAAAACTTTTTTGCCGCCACCGCCACTGCCTTGATGTTTGTGGCTACCATTACCATACTAGCATCTTGCACCAAAGAGAATGATGTAGATACCCTCGCCGCCGAGCAAGCGGCCTATGCAATTTGGGCTTATGATGATGTGATCAATATTGCCAACGAAGCCGCCAAAACTCAGACGGGCGATAGCCTTATATTGTACAAACGCCGGGGCGTTTGCACCACGGTAATTAATACGCCGGGCAAAATTGTAGTAGCATTTGGCGGTACCAATTGCCTGTGCAATGATGGCCGTATGCGCCGTGGAAAAATAATTATAGAATACCCTAGCCAAACTTTTGGCGATAGCGGCATGGTGCACACCATCAGTTTTGAATCTTTTTTTGTGGATGACAACGAACTAAAAGGCAACGAAACTTTTATTTATAGCACCATCGATACCGCCAATGCAGTGGTATTTAATGTAACCGTGGATGGCGAAATTGACATTTTGGATTCTGTGGGCGCTTATACTTTTAATGCTGATATTACCCGCCGTTTTGCGCAGGGTGCTTTTACACCGCAGTACAGCGATGATGTTTATGAGCTTACCGGCACTGGCCGTGGCGTAAACCCGTTTAGCAACAATTATGCATTTAGCATTGTAGCCCCAATTATAAAACCAGTTAATATTACTTGCAAATATTTTACTCAGGGCATACTGGAAGTACAGCCGCAGGGCCGCACGTTCCGCAGTATGGATTTTGGCGTGGGCGATTGCGATAAAAAAGCCACTGTTACCATTGATAAAAAAGAACATAATGTGGATTTGCGGTAAGTTTTGATTTCGGATTTTAAGTATAAAATAATAGACCCTCTTGCTTTGGCAGGTGGGTTTTTTGTTTTTTGGTAAAAAGCTAAACGAATCTATTCGTCACGCTATAGCGCAACAAATAGCAATACAGCCTACTAAATTGTACGATTATAGCGTATGTAGATGTACGCTATTTTGTTTCAAGACTACATCTAATCTTGATTCATTCTTACAATAGCAGCTATAAACCCGACTCCAAAAAGAATCATTACAATGCCGGCAAAATATGGAATTAAATCAGTCATTTTTGTTCTTTTTTATTAGGTGTAAATAAATACCAAAACACAATATTGAGGGGACCCAAAGACCAATAAAGATGGCTTCTATTTGATCTCCTATAAAAAATAGTATTTCGGAAAAAATTAGGGAAAGTAGTGCTGCTACAAAAAGTAGTTTGTCGGTAAAGTTGAATTTTTTAAACATGGCGTTCCATTATGTTTTTTACGAGTGTAAAGTACTTCTTTGGATGGTGTCATCCAAAATTGTTTAAGCTTATCTGCAAAAATATAAACAAAGTAATGAAGATTGTCTATAAGTTATGGAAAATGGGTGGATGCCTTTTCGAGTTTAAACTGCCGCCTCCAAATTCGTAGGCAGAGCCTACGAATAGGTAAGCACGAATAGGTAAAATTTTTGCGAACCACCAAGATTGCGATGCTGTGGAAACTATAGGGTAGGTGTGTACGCAATACTCATTATCCCCCGCCGATGTGATGGTAATTATCACCCAATCCTAATTACCTTGAGTACTAGCCAATATTTTCTTTACTTTTGCATTAAATAAATCATTATAATTATGAAAAATACAATCTTTCTTTTTGCAATCTTCTTTTCCCTTACTGCCACGGCGCAAACATTTGAACAGGTAAAAGATATACACCCTACCGGCAATGGCAGTCCGCAATATATTACGGAGATGAACGGCAAACTTTATTTTACAGCCTTTGACTTAACCTATGGGCGCGAGCTTTGGGTAAGCGATGGTACCAATGCGGGCACTACCTTGGTGAAGGATATCAACGGGGCGGCTACATCGTCCATCTCGAATGGGCTAAGCGTATTTAATGGCAAGCTTTTTTTTGCAGCTAATGATGGCATAGATGGCAATGAACTTTGGGTAAGCGATGGCACCAATGCCGGCACACTATTATTAAAAGATATACTGCCAGGTGCAAGCTCTGGCGGGCCGAATAATTTTATAGTATCGGGCAATGTATTATTTTTTACCGCCAACGATGGTAGCAACGGTTCTGAGCTTTGGACTACCGATGGCACCACCACGGGTACCCAAATGCTAAAAGATATTAACCCCGGTGCTGCCGGCAGCAGCCCCACTCAGATGGTTGCAACGGGCGGCAAAATTTATTTTAGTGCTACTGATGGCACTGATGGTCAAGAGCTGTGGGTATCTGATGGTACCACGGCGGGTACACAACAGTTAAAAGATATAAACCCAGGCGCAGTTGGTTCTTCTCCCAACTTCTTTGTGGCCTTGGGTAGCAAATTATTTTTTAGAGCTATCAATGGTACTACGGGCGCTGAGCTGTGGGCCACTGATGGTACCACCGCCGGCACACAATTGGTTAAGGATATTTATGTGGGCGCTAGTTCGGCGAATCCTTATGGTTTCACGGTTTATAATAACAAGTTATACTTTGGTGCCAAGGAGGATGGTGTTGGTGGTAACCAGCTATGGGTGACGGATGGTACCACGGCAGGTACTCAATTGCTAAAGCTCATCAATTCAACGGGCGCAGCAGATCCGAACAATTTCACAGTATTTAATAATAAATTATTTTTTAGAGCCGATGATGGTACCAATGGTAGTGAACTGTGGGAAACTGATGGCACCACAGCTGGCACGGTAATGACTAAGAATATCGATGCCACGGGCAGTAGCGATCCAGTATATTTTTATACCTACAATGGAAAATTATATTTTGCAGCTAACGCGGGTAGTAATGGGCATGAGCTGTACGAGAGCGACGGCACCAGCGCGGGTACGGTTGTAATCGCACCCGCAATATCGCCCAATAGTAATCCGTTGCTTGGCATTCCGTACTATACCTACTACAATGGGTCGCTGTATTTTAGAGCAAATTATAATACTAGCGACCAAGAACTTTGGAAATACTTTTCGCCAGCCCCAGCCGCCGTGAATGACCAAGTAAATAAACTCGATTTTAAACTATACCCAAACCCTACCAACGGCACTATTACTATAGAATATGATGGCAAAATAGAACACGTGCGCATTATTGATTTAGTGGGCAGTGTGCTAAAAGCAGAAAATAATACCAAAACCATCAACGTAGCTGATATGGCAGCGGGCAACTATTTTATACAAATAGAAACGCCAAAAGGCACCGGCATCCGCAAATTTACCAAGACCAAATAGGTTTTCGGTTTCAATATTTTTATATTAAATAAAAGATTATCGTTCCTACTAATTGTAGGGACGATTTTTTTTATGCGCAAAAGTAAAAACCACCCGATACCGCACTTCCACCGTCTCACTCAAATTCTTAACCTTCAAAAAGTGGTAAGTAACATCCCCCAACTTTTCAAGTGAAACAGTCTTCTCGTTCATGGAGGTTAGCCAGACTATGCGCATCCCGACGCACTGTTTGCTTATTGCTACAAAGAAAATTGATACAGCATTTAGCATTAATTTATCAAGCTCACAAACCGCAGCGTACTAACTAAAGTAGTAATTATAAATTTAAGTTTCGGAAAAAGGGATTACCTCTCAAATGAAAATATTTTCAAATCTGCATTTTTATTTCCTAGGAATAAATCAGTAATTAATTGTGCCGCAATTAGGCTGAAGGTGATGCCGTTGCCCCCAAACCCAAGCGCAAAATAGCTGTGGGGCAACGATTTGTAGGTGCCAATATAGGGCAATCCATCTTTGGTGCTACCAAAAGTGCCAGCCCACTGTAGCTCTTTTTTAAATGCTATGGCAGGGAATACTTTTTGAAAATCGCTTACTAATTGATTTGATTTTTTTTCAATTAATTTGTTTCTTCTCGTGGGGTTGTAAAAATCTTCGTCACGGCCACCTACAACAATGCGCTCGTCCATGGTGGTGCGCATGTACAAATACGGGTCGGCCGTATTCCACAATAGCATATCATCTTTCCAAAATTCTGACACTCCATCGTATCGCTCGCTGACGATGGCATAGGTAGATTCTAAGGTCACTATTTTTTTCTCTATGTATTTTACAGCTTCGTAGCCGGTTGCATAAACCATTTTTTTTGCATCAATTGTATAGCCGTCATTCGTGGTAACTTTTACCCCATTTTTTTCATGCTTAATAGTGGTAATTTCTGAACGGTCATACACTTGCAAGCCGCGCTTTATATTATACTGGTGCAAATAATGAGCCAGCATGTACGCATTGGTTTTGGCACCCGCGCTACTAAGGATAGCCGCTGGCGCGTCAATGCCAATTAGCTGCTGCACCTCATTTTGATTTAACAGCGCAACATCAAAACCTGCTTGTTGGCGTGCGTCAAATTCTTTTTTTAAAAATTCAATATCCTTTTTATACGCAGCATAATAAAAGCTTTTTCGAGATTCAAATAACGGAAATTTTATTTCTTTGGCAATAGCCTGCAAAGCATCAATCGCTTCTTTGCACAGCAAATAAGATCGGTTGGCATTATAATTACCCACCATATTTTTAAGCTCGTGCAAGGGAGTATCTATTTCGTATTGCAACATACTTGTGCTGGCACAGCTGCTGCCTAGGCCAATGGTACGGGCATCTACCACTACACAACTTATATTTTGAGCAGTAAGATAATGCGCCACCAATGCGCCCGAAATACCGCCACCCATAATGACGACCTCGGTTTTTAAATGTTTGGATACCGTAGTATAATTATATGGTAAACCATGTTTTATAAGCGAGTAAGGTTGGCCGGCAGTAAGATTCATAAGCGCAAATTTCTAACTAATTTATTGTTTAAATGTTTCAAAAAGAGAGGTATAGTTTATATAAATAATACGAATTTAATTAATTCGTGCAGGAGTTTGATAATGCTCAATTTTTGAATTTATTTGCCCGTCGTGATATTTTGTCGCTTGCATACATTGCGAAAGTTAAATAATGCAAATTCCCACCTAGCGCTAGATTGAGGCGCAAGCTTTAGAGCCGGCATCTCGCGCATTTTGCTTTGTGAACTTTGTGCCTCCTTTGTGCCTTTGTGGTAAAAGAAATAGCAATAAATTCACCACGAAGCACACAAAGTTTTTTCACAAAGAACACTAAGGTTTTTTTGTTTTTTGCGCCGCTGTTGTGTCTCTGACCAACAGCTTATTTATTAGTAGGCTGTTGGTGACCACACTGAAGGTGGCAAGCTGCTGCGCTAAAACAGCAACAGCGGCGGGAATTTATGATTGTCGATTTTCGATAATAGTCCCGATCGCTATCGGGAATAGAGCCACTTGGTTTAGCAAGTGGGTTTATTGTTTTTTGGTGAAAGCTGGAATCTATCCGTGCCGCCAAGGCGGGGCGAATTGGTAAATTCATCATTCGGCCTCCTTTTTATTTTGCCCACCGTCCCGTTCCGTCACGAGCATATTGTACACTTCGGTAGCCAGGTTGGGATCTACGTTGCGGAGTAGTTTTTTCCAATCGGCATTTTTGGGTGGCACGCTTAGTTGGGTGTGGCATGGGTGCGTAGGTGGCAGCTTCATTCGGGGTGTATCTTCCCAATACATGAGGTCGTTGGGCGTGCAGTTGAGCACGCCGCAAAGGAAACTAAGGTCTTCGCGGTTTATAAATTTCTGTTTGCCACTGAGGTATTTGGTGGCTTTGGTGCTTGTAAACTCGGCGTTTTTTAGCAGCCACGCATGAGGGAACACAATGCCTCGACTGTGCAAATATTCTTTTATTTTGTATTGTATCATGGTGATATATAGTTTTGGTGTACGAATATATAATTTCTGTAGTCAAATATATTATAACTGTACATAAATACATTATAACGGCAGATAAATATATAATACCTACACAGTAATATATTATCTTGATTCAGAGATATATTAGTATAGCAGTAATAGCTTTTATAATGAAATGGAAAAGTATTAATTCGGTATATAGGTATATAAAAATGGTAGCTACTGCATTCATTTTTTTTAAAAAATCGCTGCTTGGTGCACCAAAATGGCTTCTCGCTGCTCCAAAACGCGCTTTCCACTTGTACAAATGCTTTCTCGCGGAAAAAAAATAGACTTTGGGCGGTGTTTTTCCGTTCCTTCGCCTCGTGCTTTTTTATGTCGGCTTGGTAGTATTGTATTTTTTGATAAAAAAAAGGCCTGCTGCATTGCTGAAACCTATAGTTGCATAAGCCAAACGCTGTCTTGCTATCAATGGACGGGAAAAACTAGACACAAGGGAGAAACATTTATGGGTAGGCTGTTGGTGACGCTGCGCTAAAACACCAGCCGTGGCAGAGCTAATACCTATTCATTAAAAAATAAGCTTTTGAACTATAAATAATCGAACAATGGTGTAAATTTACACCAAACACATCATCATGGCAAGACAAAGCATTTCATTTACACCACCCAACGACGATTGGTTAAAAGCGCAGATTGATAGCCAAGAGTACGCCAGCAAAAGCGAATTGGTAAATGACCTAATACGCCAAGCGCGCCATCAGCAAGCCCAAATAAATTGGATAAAAACCAAATTAGAAAAAGCAGAGCAAAGTGGTTTTAGTACAAATAACCAAGAGCAAATTTTGAGTAAAGCAAAAGCAAGCTTGAATGGCGAACTATAAACTAAGCACCCCACTAAGCGTAGATAGCCTCTACGCTTTTTTATTTCTATGCAAAAAAAGATAGGAAAGTGTAGATGCAAACTATACTTAGATATGGGGACTCATTCGCATTCTGAAATTGTGTAAGTATTAATATGAATAGTACAAATACTAAGAATTTTTGTATGATACTTTTGTAGAATAATAAATAAAAACATGAAAAAAATATCCAGCTTTATTGCCCTTACATTATTTGCAATCACTATTGCATTTACATCTTGCAAAAAAGATTATACCTGTGAATGTACTACCACTGTAGGCAGTAGTTCCACTACTCAAACTACTACAATTACCGATATCAGAAGTGATGCAAAGGCAGAATGTAATGATAAAGACCAATCAACAACTGTGGGCGGAATTACTACTACTGTTGATTGTGATATTAAATAGGCCTCGAACGGTTTAAAAACAAAAATTATATTTCCGCCGACTGTCCCTAAAGACAGTCGGCGGATTTTTTTTTATTATAACCAATGACTCGAACTCAAAAAGAAATCCTCCAAGTCAACTAGCGCGAGATTGAGCCAAAGCACAAGCATCTCGTGCGTTTTGCTTAGTGAACTTTGTGCATCCTTTGTGCCTTTGTGGTAAAAAAAACATCACGGCTAAATTGACCACAAAGCACACAAAGTTTTTTCACAAAGAACACCAAGGCATAAAAAAACCGCTCCAAAGGAGCGGTTCAAAAGCTTGCCACGTCTTCGCGTGGTCTAAAGTCTAGTGTCTAATATCTAAAGTCTTTTTTTCGGAGCAAATACTTTTAATGCGTAATGCTGATGCGTTGAGTATAATACTCATCATCTGTTTTTATGCGCAACATATACACTCCATCGGTTAGTTCAGGGAGGCGGTAAGCATTAAATCCTGAATTAAAATGCACCGTTTTAGTATTGATTAACTTACCGTCCATACTATATAGTTCCACCATAGCAGGTTCATTAGTTGTCCATTTTATCTGTAATTCTTGACCTGCTTTGGCGGGGTTAGGATACACGGCGTTGATAGTTTTTGTGTTGTTCTTTACACTTGTTGGTATTAATTGTGGATTTTTTGCATACCAAATACGCGAAGAATTACTAAAACCATCAAAAGTAGTTTCCATTAGTAGCAGCCAAAAACGGTGGTCTTCTGACAGCCATCCCCATTGATCTTTGGTAGTTGTGGTAGTAGGAAATCCGCCAAAATAATTGGTTTGTGTGCTGTGAAACTTGTAACGCAATACCTTGGTAAAGGTGCCATTAGGCAAAATAAGTGTACCATGACCATCACATTCAAAATCGAACGTACCATCGAATGGTAACGATCCGACACTCGGAATGTGCGATGTTCCTGCAACAGTATCAACATAAGCATCTCCAAAATTTAGAGGTAGGTTCAACGTTTTTTCAGGATTAGTATAAACCAACAAAGTTGAATCAGGCGGCGTCATTGGTACTACAAACCCCTGGGTGGTTAATCCTGCAGTACTCGAGTTATAAAAACTATAGTTACCATCAGCACTTACAGCACAAAGATTGGCATTAGGAAAAGAGTCTTTTTTAGGAGCAGTAGACACATTTATATATTTAAAATACTCCACCTGAGTTTCTGTTAAGTGGCTCATGTCCCACGTTTGATTTGCCCCTGCGCTGCCTGCACCCACCGTATCGCCACCACAAATGCTGATGTTTATGCTATCGCCCGTTATTGGCATATTTTGTTGTGCAATAATTGGTTGGGCATAAGCACTTCCGGTAATAAGTACAAGTACAATTAAGATTAGGTTTTTCATTTCTTTTTTTTATTTAGGGTTAAAAGGATAAGGGTTTCGCCAAGCTCTCAAAACAAATCCGCAAGGATGTTTACTATCAAAAAAAAATGAAATTTGCTCATTGTTT
The DNA here is from genome assembly GCA_038258625.1 of Chitinophagales bacterium. Taxonomy (GTDB): domain Bacteria; phylum Bacteroidota; class Bacteroidia; order Chitinophagales; family Chitinophagaceae; genus JAGNRR01. The sequence continues at coordinate 912 of JBBSPP010000029.1, read as the reverse complement.
AAGCTTGACTTGACCGTAAATGTAGATAAATAGTAGTGTAAATCCAAATAATTAGTAGTGTAAATCCAAATAATGTGCAACTACAGGTCTTTTCAAGCACTCGACACCCATCCGCAAAGTCTCACGCTAAGGCGTGACCGGCAGTTTGCCAACTAGAAGTGGGCAAACGAGAAGTATGCGGAAACAGCATAAAAAAAACCGCTCGAAAGGAGCGGTTCAATTATTCACTATTCGTTATTACTTATTCATTAAAAATTAAGCATCAGCCTTAGCCAAAAGCACCTTACGCGAAAGTTTAAACTTACCAGTTTTTTGGTCAAGACCTACAAGTTTTACTTTAATGCTATCACCTTCTTTGAAGATACCATCCATATTTTCAAGACGCTCGTGGCTTACTTCTGAGATGTGCAACAAGCCTTGCTTGCCGGGCATAAACTCTACAAACGCACCATAAGGCATGATAGATTTCACAACAGCGTCGTACTCTTCGCCCACTTCGGGAGTCGCTACAATGCCTTTGATAAACGCCATGGCTTTGTTAGCACCCTCAGCATCTGCGCTAAATACTTTTACCACACCTTGGTTATCAATTTCTTCGATGTTGATGTTGGTGCCCGTTTCGCGTTGTAACTCTTGAATTACTTTACCGCCTGGCCCAATAATCGCGCCAATAAATTCTCTATCAATTGTGATAGACAACATACGCGGCGTTTGTGGTTTCATTTCTTCGCGGTGTGTAGGCAAGGCTTCGTACATCGCATCCAAAATATGCAAACGACCTTTATTAGCCTGTGCCAATGCTTGACGCATCACGTCCATGCTCAGTCCGTCAACCTTAATATCCATTTGTACTGCCGTGATACCATCACGCGTACCCGTTACTTTAAAATCCATATCACCCAAGTGATCTTC